>JBILNH010000008.1:0-35299 GCA_044375095.1 Crocinitomicaceae bacterium | reverse complement strand
CTGCTGAAATCGTATCAAACTTCGCTACTAACTCATCACAATGTTGTTCGATTTGCTTGAATAACATACCTTATCAAAAGTTATTGATTAACAGCATTTTGAGTTAGGAGAAGGCGAGCAGCATGATGTAGTGCTTGAGGAACCAAGATTGGATAAGCTCACTTTTTGTTTTTCTTGTGGAATCCCGCAAGCATCTTCAGCCAAACAAGCCGTTAATTTTGATGTCAGTTGAAAATGATGACCGTTGAACGAAAGACCATATTTTCCGATCGTGTCACGTTGAAATTCTACTTCGATCTCAAGTTCGGGGTTAATGTTCAATGTACGTTCGGATAATTCAATAATTTGGTTCAATTTTGATGGTGCTAATCGGTGATCGTAATCTCCTGCTTGCCACAATTGGAAGGAAACTACCTTTTCTTCACGAACGGTTCCGCCGCAATCGATGAAGTTCTTTGTTACAATTCCTACCTCGGTGACGTGAAAGTGTTCTGGTACAAAGGACCCATTGGGTAATTGAAAGACGACTGTGTCTAGATCTGCTAAAAGTTGTTTAATCTCTGTAAGTTTCATGTCTTTGTATTTTTTGGTTAGCAACATTGATTGTTTTTCTTCATTAATTGATGGTTAATCAGGTTCATCTGATGCGTCAACTGGTTGAAATGATCTTGATCAATACAATAACAAATGGCATTACCCTCTATTGTTCCTTTAATGATCCCTGCATTTTTCATTTCTTTTAGGTGTTGAGAAACAGTAGCTTGCGACAATGGCAGTTCATTGACGATGTCGCCACAAATACAGGAATCAGTTTTTAATAAAAACTCAAGTATTGCGATCCGCGCGGGATGAGCCAATGCCTTTAATTGCAAAGCCAGATGGTTTTGAGCGTCCGTAAAGTGTGCTGTTTTCGTAATTCCCATAGGTGTATTTGTATATTGCAATATTACGATAATAATTTTTGTTACACATCGTACTCTAATTTAATTTTTACGCTGCGCTCATTAGGCACTTTTTTTGTTCATCGTTTGCTTTGGCTCTCGATTGGAATATTATAGTTGGGAGTATAGATCCCAAGTCATCGACGTGTCCTCCTTCCAAATAAATTGTCAAGTGGACAGGCAGTAAATCAATTGACTGATTTGCTGCGCTCATTAGGCACTTTTTTTGTTCATCGTTTGCTTTGGCTCTCGATTAGAATATTAAAGCTGCTGTATAGATCCCAGGTCATCGACGTGTCCTCTTTCCAAATAAATTGTCCGGCGGACAGGCAGTAAATCAAATGACTGATTCGCTGCGCTCATTCGGCACTTTTTTCGCTCATCGTTTGCTTTGGCTCTCGATTAGAATAATAAAGCTGGGATTATATCTCCCAAGTCATCGACCTGCAGTGGATAAAAGCACTGATTCGCTGCGCTCATTCGGCACTTTTTTAGTTCCTCACTCGCTTGAGCTAACGCTCAGACTCGTGTTAAACTAAAAAAGCACCGTCCTACGGACAGTGATTTGGCTGGGAGTATAGATCCCAGGTCATCGACGTGCAGTGGATAAAAGCACTGATTCGCTTCGCTCATCTGTTACTTTTTTCGTTTCTCACTCGCTTGAGCAAGCTCAGACTCGTGCTTAACGAAAAAAGCACCATCCTACGGACAGTGCTTTTATCAGAGTGATTCGGCTGGGATTCGAACCCAGGACCCATACATTAAAAGTGTATTGCTCTACCAGCTGAGCTACCGAATCGAAACAGTCACTCGATCGTGATTGCGGGTGCAAAGATAGTGGGATAATTTATTTTGACAAGTCGATGAGGTGATTTTTTTGAATTTTCTTCTCATACAGATAACACTAAGCTTTATTTCAGTTGTTTTCTTCGTTTCTTTGTTCAATGAAATGGGTCGTACTCATCGGATTTATGGGGGCAGGAAAATCTACCATTGGTAAAGAATTAGCGGGGAGCCTGAAACTTCCTTTTGTGGATACGGATGAACTTATTGAAGAACAAGAAGGGAAATCAATTCGTGAGTTGTTTGATTCTATTGGTGAAGCTGCCTTTCGTGGATTAGAAGCACAAGTTATCCGTTCGTTGAACATTCATGATTCAATGGTCATTGCAGTAGGTGGCGGTTTGCCGGTTTACCACAATAACATGGAGTATTTGAATGGTAACGGTCTGACAATCTATCTCAATCATGAACCGGAAGTACTTGTCGATCGATTAGTCGCTGATCGATTAAATCGGCCACTTGTATCTCAACTTTCAAAAGTTGATTTATTAAAGTTTGTTCAACAGTCTATTCAAGAACGCAATACATTTTACAAAAAGGCGAAAATCATTCTTTCATCGGATCAACAACATATCCCATTTATTCTTCAATCGATTCGTAATCTACTAGGATAGATTTTCCCTGTCGTTCGTTTCGCTGCAAAATCCAACAAATCCAACCGCTGATATGGGTTACTAATAGGGTTAACTTTTCAAACCATCCGATATCACGAAGAAAAAAATCAAATCCAAGTAAATAGAAGAGTGATGTCAAGTATAACCCATGGCCGATTAACATAAGACCAAGAAAGAGTGGGTTTTTTCTGTAAAGCAGAAGCGTTGAAAGAAGTGACATTAGCCATGAAGCCATACTCAACAGGTGAAACTGTGTAACCCGTTGTTGAAATTCCGCACGTGTCAATCCATAATATGAAGCGCGCGATTCAATCAATTGGATTATTTGAGTCCCTTTATCAACTTCGACCTTCCATCCAAATGAAAAGGCAAACCAACTCAATAAACTCCAAAGAAAAAGCAACACGTAGCCAATGATAGTACCTTGAAAGATTAACCGCGTAAAAACATCAGGTCGTTCCTTTCCGAATAAAAGCGAATCAACTAACGGTTGTCCTTTAACCTTTCCAGATAATGTGACTTTGTTGTTCACTCGCTTTTGACTAACATTGCAGTCAAAAATACGAAGACTCGCTCGATGCAAAATTACTTAAAGGAAACATTCTTTTTAGATTTCAATCATCCCACGATGAACGAGTTCGTTAAGGGTGTTGACGCATCCTTGCCACCAACGAATCTGGCAATTGAGCTTTATGAACTTGTAAGAAATGGATTTTTATACGATCCTTACCACCTCGATTTGCGTCATGATGGCCTTAAAGCTTCATATTTATTAACCAAATCACGTGCATGGTGCGTGGAAAAGGCAACATTGTTAGCAGCTTTGGCAAGAAAATTCAACATTCCTTCACGTCTTGGCTACGCCGTTGTTACGAACCACATTGGGGTAGAGCGTTTACTTAGTTATTTAAAACGGGATGAAATTGTTTTTCATGGCTATGTCGAATTGTATTTAAACAACCGTTGGGTCAAATGTACACCTGCTTTTGATGACCGCGTGTGTATGATGTCGGGTGTTGAACCCCTTAATTGGGATGGTGAACATGATTCGCTTTTTCAAGAATTCGAACACGGTAAACGTTTCATGGAATACCTTCATTTTTACGGTGAATTCGATGACGTACCCATCGATCTCATGAATGCTGAAATGAAAAAGTATTATCCGCACCTATTCGAAGGTCAATTTGCCTCCCGAAAATTCTCGTTTTATCATTTGTAAGAGGTTTTATTCCTTTTGATTAATGTCGTTGGTTGAAAAAACAACGAGTTATTCGTCGAATAAATACCATTCAGTTAATTTTCATCATGATTTGTGGGTTGTGCTCAAATCATTTATTGTTGACGTGTATTTTTTTTCGAATGTTTCGAATATTTTGTTTATTTTGAATATATTTGTGTGAACGAAATGAATATATCATGAATACATCAGAAGCTAAACGACCATCAAAAGAGGAACAAAGAACGGCACTAGTGTCGTACAATGCACTTGCAGAGGTTTTGAAAGGATTAAAAACTGAGGCTCCGGAAATAGAAATAGAGGAAACAAACGAAAAAATAAAAATTCCATTAGAGGCGCTGAAGTTGTTTGCACAAATTTTAGACGCAATGAGTAAAGGGAATCCTATTTCCATAGTTCCTGTTGCAACTGAAATGACTACTCAAGCTGCCGCCGAATTTTTAGGATGCTCACGCCCACATCTGGTCAAGTTATTAGAACAAGGTGATATTCCTTTCATGAAAGTTGGTAGGCACAGACGCGTAAAATATGAAGATATTATGAGCTATAAATCGGAAATGAAACACAGACAACAAGAGGCGATTCGTCAACTCATGAAATCAGACGAAGATTCAGGATTGTATGATTCATAGTGTTCGCTTCACATGTGTAATAGATACCAATGTTATTTATCCAATTGAAATTCGGGATTTATTATTTTGGTTTGCTTTTTACGACCTCTTCACAATAAAATGGAGTAAGGATGTGTTTCGTGAATGGGAGTCTGTTATGCGTCGAAAAGGAATTGCAGAAATGGAAATTTCAAATCGGATACAACGCGCAAATGATGCTTTTCCGGATGCATTAGTGAACAATTATGAAGAACTCATAAATCATTTAAAATTACCAGATCCCGATGATCGGCATGTGTTAGCAGCAGCAATAAAAACAAATGCTAATCTTATCGTTACCAATAATTTAAAAGATTTTCCTGACGCTTACCTTACTAAATTTGGCCTGAAGGCAATAGGTGCAGATGATTTTTTAACCGATTTAATAGATGTCAATCCAACGGAAGTTATATGCGCATTTAGACAATTGGTTCTTAATCG
Organism: Crocinitomicaceae bacterium; assembly: GCA_044375095.1. Taxonomy (GTDB): domain Bacteria; phylum Bacteroidota; class Bacteroidia; order Flavobacteriales_D; family Crocinitomicaceae; genus M0103. Next base: position 30,573 of record JBILNH010000008.1, on the reverse strand, counting down.
AACGAATCCTGCTATGGATAAATACCGTGTGTTGAATATTCTCAGAAAACAAGGGTTAAAGAACACCTCTAATTACCTGCATTCTTTATTGTAGGTGTAGTCTTTTAAATGGAACACTAGTTTCATGTTGATCTTATTTCGTTTTGAATCTCAACTGAAAATTGAGCGAATTTAGTTTTGCGAATGTGTTCTTCCGATCAATTGGTATCTTTGAAAAAAATGAAGCAATGCGAAGTCTACTTTTTAGTTTTATATTTTTCACCCTAACAGCAACAGCTCAACAGGTTAATTACACACTGCGAATGGAAAAGCCGCATAATCATTATTTTCAAGTGACTATGGAGCTTGTCGATATGAAAATGGCTGAACCAATTGTGAAAATGCCGGTCTGGGCTCCCGGTTCGTATCTAGTGCGCGAGTTCTCTAAAAATGTCAATCAAGTCAGTGCGAAAGATGAGAATGGAGCTAAACTTCAGGTTGTCAAACTTTCAAAAAATGCGTGGAAGATAAAACGAGGAAAGGCAAAGCGAATCATTGTGGACTACGAAGTTTACGCATTCGAATTATCTGTTCGTACCAGTTTTCTTGATGCATCTCACGGATTTGTAAGTGGTACTGGTGTATTCATGTTCGTAGATGGCTTGATTAACAAACCCGGAAAACTGAACGTCATACCACATGCCAGTTTTAAAAAAGTAACTACTTCGTTGCGCGCAGCAGGCGAATCTGTTGCAGCTGACGGACGGTTCGATTTCCAATACGAAACATACGATGAGTTAGTCGATTGCCCTATTGAAATTGGGAATCATGAGGTATTTACATTTAACGCGCTTGGCATTCCTCATACAGTTGCTATTTATGGCGAAGGCAATCACTCAGTTGATCAGTTGAAGACGGATATGGCGAAGATCGTTGAAACTACGGCATCCGTTATTGGCGAAAATCCAAATGACCGTTACACCTTTATTATTCACAATGTTGTTGACGGAAGTGGCGGTTTAGAACATTCCAATTCTTGCGTGCTGAGCATGAGCCGTTGGGATTATACAGGTTCGGGATACGTTGGTTTTCTATCGCTTGTGGCCCACGAATACTTTCATTTGTGGAATGTAAAACGCATTCGCCCAATTGAATTGGGTCCTTTCGATTACGACAAAGAAAATTACACGTCGCTTTTATGGGTGATGGAAGGATTTACCTCGTACTACGACGAATTACTGTTGAGAAGAGCAGGAATCTATTCTGAAAAAGAGTACCTCGACAAACTTCAAAGCACCATCAATTATGTTGAAGGTTCTGTTGGTTCGCGGGTACAACCCGTTGCGCACGCGAGTTTTGATGCCTGGATTAAAGCCTACCGTCCGAATGAAAACAGTTCGAATACAACCATGACTTATTATTCTAGAGGTGCGATGTTAGGTGCCATTTTAGACGCCGAAATAATTTCGAAATACGAAGGAAAGAAGTCCCTTGATGATTTTCTTCGTGTACTTTATGCAAAATACTACAAGCAGTTGAATCGCGGATTTACCACGGAAGAATTCAAACAGGAACTTTCCAATTTCATGGGAAAATCAATGAATCCCTTCTTTGAACAATACATTGATGGGACAGAAGTTGCTCCGGTAGCTCAGGCGTTCATGACACTCGGATTGGGCGTATCTAGCTCAAAAAATGAACGACCAAGTTTCGGTGCGACGTTACGACAGGAGGGAGGAAAAGTAATCGTTAAAGGGATACGTGCAGAATCTGCTGCCGAAGAAGGAGGATTAAGTCCGAATGATGAAATAATCGGTTACAATGGGTATAGAGTAGATCAATCGGCTGTTGAACAATGGTTGAATGGTCTTGCTGCTGGACAATCATTCAAGCTGTTGGTGTCAAGGGATGAAAAATTATTCGAGTTATCATTTACGATGACGAATTACGCCAAAACGCAGTTTCAACTGTCGTTACCAAAAGAATCAAATAGTAAGGTCAATTATTGGTTAAGAACTACATCCAAATGAGAAGCCTGTTATTTGTAGTCTCGGTGATATGTGCATCGAACCTATTCGCACAAACGCCATTTACCTGTGTTCAATTGCCTCCTCCAAGTATAGCGTCCAAGTTTTATGGACAATGTGAACCAGCTATAGCGATTAACCCAATTAATCCAAAGATTATGGCTGCCGGTGCCATTTTGAACGATTATTATTACTCTACAGATGGCGGAAAAAATTGGAAGTCGAAGGTGCTTAAAAGTCCGTACGGTGTTTGGGGCGATCCGGTAATGCTTTTCGATTACAAAGGTCGTGTGTATTATTTCCACTTGTCCAATTACAAGAAAGCCACATGGATTGATCGAATCATTTGTCAGTCAGCACCCGCTGTAGATAAGCCGTTTGACGAAGGGACTTTTCCGAAGCCAAATGGAACGAAGGCGCAAGATAAGCATTGGGCTGCAGTCGATCCTAAAAACAATACCTTGTATTTAACTTGGACGCAGTTTGATAAGTACGATTCAAAATTAGCCACCGATTCTTCGGTTATTTTGTTTTCCAAGTCCACGAATCAAGGAAAAAACTGGTCTGAACCAAAGCGTATTTCTTTTTACGGAGGTGATTGTGAGGATGGTGATAACACAGTGGAAGGCGCCGTTCCAGTTGTTGGTCCCAATGGTGAGATTTACGTGACATGGACAGGACCGAGAGGCTTGGTTTTTCAATGTTCGTATGACGGAGGAAACACATGGCTTCAAAAAGAACAACTGATTATGCCGCATCCGGGTGGCTGGGTGTTTGACATTCCGGGTATGAATCGCGCAAACGGGTTACCAATCTTAACTTGTGACAACAGCAACGGTCCAAACCGCGGTACACTTTACCTGAATTGGTGCGATCAACGCAACGGAATAACAGATACTGACGTATGGGTTTCTGCATCAAAAGATGGCGGTAAATCATGGTCTGATCCTACACGTGTTAATCAAGATATTTCCAAACATCATCAGTTCTTTACCTGGATGGCCGTCGATCAATCCACTGGATACCTTTATTTCGTTTATTACGACAGAAGAAATCATGCGGATGAAACGACAGATGTGTTTCTTTCTGTTTCAACTGACGGCGGACAGTCCTTTTCCGATGTGCGCATTTCAGATAAACCGTTTAAACCAAGAGAAGCCGTTTTCTTCGGAGATTACCTAAATATCGCTGCAGTAAATGGTGTGATTCGTCCGATATGGCCACGAATGGATGATGGAAAAACAACTTTATTTGTCACCTTGATTGAACAAAACGAATTGCTTAAGTCAATCGCTCGATAATGGATTGTTGCTCAGGAAATTCTTTTAATAATGTTTCCCGATCAAAGAGTTCGAAGTCTGCAAAATCAAAGCCCGGTGCCACGACGCAAGAAACAAGTGCGTAACTACCAGGAACATCAACACTTGATCCAAAGATTGTCCCTCCAGGCACACAAAACTGCGGTACTTGACCGCTATTAAATTCATTGCCTAACGCGATTTCTCGATGACCGTATTCATGGTCGAGTAGGTGAATCGTAATAGGACTTCCAGCGTGAAAAAACCAAAGTTCATCACTTACAATGCGGTGAAATTTGGAAACATTATCACTGGTAAGGATAAAATAAATAGCTGTTATCAAGTTTCGATCGCGATCACTTAACAGTTCAGGTGAACGAAAGGTTTCTTTGTAAAATCCTCCTTCGGGATGAGGTTGTAACCCTAATTCCTCAATAAGTGCCTGTAGTTCGTCCATGTCTATTCAATTGGTCCAGGTTTAAACTGTAAACCTTTGTTGTTGATATTTGGAAAAAAGTACTTGATATCAATGGATAGAAAACTGCCATCAACTTCCCCAAAAAGAGTGGTTTTTATACCGTCGTATTTGTATTGCGCGATCATATCGAAGATTGGTTTAAATGGAACCCTGCCGGATCCACCGATATAGAAAAATCCATTTTTTTCAGTTCGGTATTCAAATCCTACATTTGCATTTAGCTCAAATCCAAACTTACTATTTACTCTACCGGTATGCGTGAATGTGTGTTTTCCTCCCGGAGTTGTTAGAATACCAATATTCGATGGTTTGTAAGTTAATGCAACACCCAGCGAGGCATTCATGAAAATGGATTCACTTAATTGAATGTAAACCAACCCATTTATCGGAATGTCATAATTAATAAAAGTTAGGTCATTCGAAGCCACAACTCCTGAGTCAGGAACCGACATGTCTACAGAAAAATGGCGTTGATTAAAATTAATGCCTGTTTCGAACGCGATGGTTTTTGTCAAACCTGCACGAACGGTGCCACCGAATGAATAGCCAATGCGTTGGTTAATCTGAGTGGAGAAATTGCCTTCACTTAGACTGAGCGTTGGTTCACCAATAAACCGAGTAGGGAAGATGGGACGAACCTGTAATCCAAAGTAGGAAGGAAACCGTTCCCGTTGCGCAACAGAGGAATGATATAAACCGATAAAAAGAAATAGGACTACTAATCTTACCATAAAAGGTAAAGATCGCAAATTCAACGAATCGGGCTGTTTGGTTCTATCCACGTGTTCAATTCAATGCGTTAAACGACTTATTCGTTGACCCAAGTTGTATTGTACTCCAATGGTTTTCGGTGTGCCTGCGGCCAATCTACGTCAGGATAACCAATGTAAAATAGTCCGATGCACTTGTCTTTTTCTCCTAAATTCAGAAATTCATTCGTTTTAGCGTGGTGAATTAATTTTGGCGTAGACCAAAAACCACCAAGTCCATAAGCAGTGCAGGTGAGGTGCATATTTTGAATCGCACAAGCAACGGCTTCAATTTCTTCAATTTCACTTATTTTTTCTTCCTTTTGTCGTTCCATACAAACGGCTATTACAACGGAAGATTTAAGCGGTCGGGTAATGAGCTTCGCTAACTTCGCGTCATTTTGTTGTTCTGGAGGAGTTAATTCAAGGTACGTTTTACCCAAAAAATCGCTTAACCGATTTAATCCTTTTTCAGTAAATACTTTGAATCGCCAAGGTTGAGTATTTCCATGTGTTGGAGCCCATTGCGCATTTGTGAGGATTACTTCAAGCTGCTCTTTGTGAACTTTTCTTGAACTGTATTGCTCGGGATAAATCGTTCTTCTTGAACGAATTAAATCATTTATTTCAGACAAATTAAACCGCATTTGTGTAGACTTTGAAGGCTTACAAAAATACAGAAACAAACCCAGTTGATGGAATTATTCTTAGCGTTCCTTTTCGCGATTTAATGCCTGTTGGATAAAAAAGAAGGTCTGGTCAATTGTTTGGTATTGTCCATTGGGCATAGGACCTAATGCAGGCGCTTGAACAATGTAGCCATTCGGATCAATTAACACATAGGTTGGAAAAGCTTCAACCTTGTAATTTTTCCAAATCGGATTGGTGCTTTCCACTTCGAAGACATTCCAAGGAATCGATTGAACAAAAGGTGTTCTAACGCCATTTTCCAGTTCTTTTTCTGTAATTACGGTGACAAATTGAATGTCAGTACTGTATGCTTTATGAAGTTTTTGTAAAGGAGCCAACTCGATTGAGTTCGTTGTTTTTGATGGATCGTAAAAATGAATGTAAAGGTATTTTCCTTTGTAATTCGAGATGGTTTTCATTTTTCCATCAGTTGTTTTTAACGCAAAATCAGGTGCTTTTCCACCTTGTGCCAATTCAGTCAAGCGTTCGAGAACATTTCTTGCAATTCGCGCATGCTCAGGAAACATACTTCCTTTTGATACACTATCTAAAATGGTTAAAATGTTGGTTTGTGGAAATTCATTCGAGTAATACTCTTCTGCGAGCGATTTAATCATAACCAATTCTCTTAACCGAAGATTACTAAGCGTTAGTTCTCCACCAAGCGCACGCATGATGAGCGTCGGACTGCTTTTTAATACGCCAAGATAAACACGGTTATTTGTCTCCATTTCTAACCTTGGAATCATACGATCATAAAACGCATTGAAATATTCCATATACGCATCGTTGCGGTAAAAAACAGGCGAATTCTTTAGGTAAAAGTCATGTTTTTCATAACGGTTTCGTTCAGCGGCGTATTGAATATTATCCAAAGTAGCCACAGAAAACTTGATATACGCTTTGAGGAAGGTGGATGGATCGCTTGAATAGTATTTCTCCGCAATGGTTTTGAATTCGTCCATGCGCTGTGCAAATTCGATGGGCTTCACATTTTTCAAATAATAGTAATTCGCTACATACTCATCCATCCATTGCTGAAAGGAAAGTACCTTGTAATTAATATCCGTGGAGTCAAGCGACACAAAAGCCAATTCAATTTTATTCCCATCTGTTCGGTAGGCATCATAACGATCTTTCTCTGGAATATACAACTCATAATTTCCGCCCGGATCGGCATATAAATTTGATACATTTCTTCCGGCACGAAGAACAATCTGCTGGGTTTCTTTGATTTCAGTTACAATTTTGAACGTACTATCTGATTGCACGGTAGCGGTTGCCAGAACTGTTTCTTTATAACTAAGGTAATCCTCAATTTCACAAATGGCAATGGTTTGACCGATATAAGTAGGTGCAATACCACGAAACGTTGCGGCTCGCGACGACTGGGAGTGAGTCACAAAAGAGACACAACCAACGAGTATACTTAAAGCGAACTTTCTTATTTACATTCTGCTGACTTCTTTTCCTTAAACGAGCTGATCAGCATTAGTTACAAATTGACTGATATCCCCACCGCTTTTGACTATTTCACGAACAATGGATGCATTTATCGCGCCAAATTCAGGCTCGGTCAGGACAAAAATGGTCTGAATTCCCGACATCGTTTCGTTCATGAGTGCAATTGATTTTTCATAGTCAAAATCTTTTCCATCTCGCAACCCGCGAACAATATATTGGGCACCTTTATCTTTGCACAACTTTGTGGTAAGTCCACTGAAATCAACAACAGATAAACGGCCGTTATCGAACAAGGTGGAAATGTGCTGTTTTCTTTTTTCAAGATCAAACAGTGGAGATTTGCTTGTGTTTATTCCTATAGCCACAACCACTTCGTCAAATAAATCAAGTGCCCGACGTGTTACAGATTCATGTCCTTTCGTAAATGGATCAAATGATCCGGGGAAAACGGCAATTCGTTTCATGCTATTGGGTGTCCTTGGTGAAAAAACTAAAATAGACATTTCCGTAGCTTCGGACAAATTCGAAGTTTGGAAGTTCATTAAGTTTGGTATCTCTTCCGTGCTCAACAATAAGCCAAGCTCCTGGATTCAATAGATTTCTTTGATAGATCGCCTGAACCAGTTCTGCGTGTTTGCTGTATGCGTATGGGGGATCTGCAAAAATAAGGTCAAAAGTTTCCTCTGTTCGTTCTATAAAGTGTACGATGTCCTCTTTAATTGTGGTTAAACCAGATGTTATTCCCAATTGTTTGGCTGTTTCACTTATATGTCTCAAGCAGCGCGAATTTTGATCAACTGCGATGACATTTCCAGCTTCTCGAGATAAAAATTCGAAGGAAATGTTTCCTGTACCCGAACATAAATCAAGAATCCGCAGATCGTATAAATCCAACTGATTTTCAAGAATGTTAAATAATCCTTCTTTAGCGAAATCTGTTGTAGGTCGAGATGGAAATGCCTTCGGTACAGAAAACCGACGTGCTTTGAATTTACCACTAATTATACGCACAATCGTTGAGCATTAGTGATAAAATGGGGGTCGTCCAAAAGGGTTAACTTGCTCAAATCAGGGAATTTACTCAGCTGGTTAATAAGCTCTTCACTAAATCCCGAACCTGATCCAATGCCCTGAGTAATTCGAAGTTTACCCTCCTGATTCATAAGTTCCTTTTGTTGTAAAACAAAGGCAAGGTGGTAAATGACATCTTCTATCGACTGATAATCGAAATGGGATGAATAAATCAGCTTATTTTCCTTGGCCATGATTAATGAAAAATAGGTTCCGTATGGAATTAATAAAATCGCTAATCGAAATGTTGAATCTGCAAATAAGCCCCGAATGAGGTGTGAGTTTTCATGTTGCAAAACCGTTCTTGGAAAGCGCGTTACAATGTACGATTTTACCCAGTCCGGTATCTGGTAAATGTTGACTATTCCATGCTCTGGAATTCGGTTGTAATCAATCGTTCCAGCAGGGATGTCTTTACCAAAGCACAGACTGAATAATTCAACCGGATTTGATTCTCCAAAAATATTTGATGGAACTAATGTTGATCGCTCGGCAGACCAGGATAACGTGTATTCATCAAAATCCTTTTCTTTTAAGCCGGTTTGCGCATAAAACTCGTCCAATACGTCACGAAATTTGTATTCCTGACGATCTTTGAACAGGTGCTCAAAAGTGGAAATAATTCCCATGCTTATCTCGGAAAATCTGACGCCGACTTCAGACAGTTCGATCGCTAATTGTCTACTTTTCATGCTTAAACAAAACTACACATTTCCGCTGAATGCGTAATGACCTAATCCAATTCAATTGATTAACTTTAATGGCCATGTCAGACTCCTTAAATCCGGATCAGTTTCTTCTCGATTTTACTGCAGAATTTGCGTTTGATCCAACGGATGAACAGAAGGAAACCATGCGGGCACTCGTCGACTACTTGTTTGATAGGCATCCCCGAAAATTGTTCATTCTAAGTGGTTATGCAGGAACGGGTAAAACAGCAGTTACAGGCGCATTCATTCGAACTCTTGAGCGGTATAAACTTAAATCCCGTCTGTTAGCACCAACTGGTCGTGCCGCTAAAGTACTTGGATCAAGAGCAAAAAACGTAGCATATACCATTCACAAACAAATCTACCGTAGAAAAACCTCATCAGACGAATACAGTGCGGTTTCGTTGAACATGAATTTACATAAACGGACCTTGTTTTTTGTAGATGAGGCTTCTATGATTGCTGATTATGCACAACAAGCAGATGGATCGATTACTTCAAGGAATTTACTCAATGATTTATTCGAATATGTCTACTCAGGAAATGAATGCGCACTTATTCTCATTGGAGATGAAGGACAGTTGCCACCGGTTGGTTCGGATTTTTCTCCTGCGTTAAATGCAGACTATTTGCAACACCACTACCCACTTTTCCGATTTTATTACACGAAATTGACTTCAGTTGTGCGTCAATCGGCTGATTCAGGTATACTATGGAATGCGACGCGTTTAAGGTCTTCAACCAATGCAATTCTTCCGTTTTCTTTGCCCGGCTTTAAAGATGTCATTCGATTGAATGGTGCTGAGTTTGCTGAAGAACTCGAATCTTCCTTTGATCGGGTAGGGCAAGAAGATACATTAGTAATCACCCGTTCCAACAAATGGGCCAATCAATACAACAATCAAATACGTTCACGCATTTTGTGGTATGAAGAACAGTTGTGTACTGGCGATATGCTGATGGTTGTGCGAAATAATTACTTCTGGGTCAATGAAGAATCGCGCATGGGGTTTGTGGCCAATGGTGAGACCATTCAATTGATTCGATTGAAGAAAATCGAAGAATGTTATGGTTTTCAGTTTGCCCATGCCACCATTCGTTTTGTTGATTACGATGATCTTTCAGAAATGGATGTGCTGTTGTTACTTGAAGTTCTTCAATCTGATTCACCGGCGCTTCCACGAACGCGTATGAAAGAGCTCTTTTTTACCATCGAACAGGATTATCTACACGAGAAAAACAAGAAAAAACGGTACGAGTTGATTCTAAAGAATCCCTACTTTAATGCACTTCAAGTAAAGTTTGCCTATACAGTAACGTGTCACAAGTCTCAAGGTGGACAATGGGCTCATGTATTCATTGACCAAGGATATGTAGATCCGGCAATTACAATTGAAGATCAAAAGCGGTGGTTGTATACTGCAGTAACACGGGCAACAGAAAGGGTATACTTGGTGAATTTTCCTGATACTTCTTTTGATTCTGAATAAGTTATTTCATCTTATTCAATTCACTCAGTTTGATTGATGTAGGACCGATTGAAATTTTTGCTGCACCCATTTCTTTATTCAACCGATCAATAACAACTTTTGCTGTTTCACGGTCAAGGTAACGTCCAGCTAACACATTGAATTCGGACCGAAGCTTTTCGGCAATACTTGCAGTTCTAAGTGCGCTTAAAAGGTCATTTGAAGTCAGCTGATAGCGTTTCATCAATTCACTAATTTCGGGATTTGAAAATGTCAAATTTGACCGAACCGGATCTGTAAATGAATTGATTTCCAGTTGAATAGATCGATCTAAGTTGATGTTTACTTCGGAAAATCGAAGTCGTTTAAAAAGACTATCTTCTGAATTACTGGGATAGGAAGGTAGTTCCGTTCGATTTCTTGAACGCATAACACGAATGCCATCCCATTCACCGACTCCATTTCCTCTCGAAATCAGGATAAATGGAACTTTTTTGTCTTTTAAAACTTCAAAAAATTGAAGTACAGCGACGCTGTCATTTTCTTGCAAGAGCGAATTGGTCAACTCCCATTTATCGGAAGCAAATTGATCGGTTAATTTTAGTTGAACTCTAGCAGTATAATTCGGTTTGGTATCGACTAACTGCATGTGCATCATCACTTCATCCGCTGATTCACTCAACGGTTTGTCGGGAATTGCAATGAGGCGAACTTCAAAAGGAATGGTATCGAGCCCACGAGGAAATTGAAAATCTTGCGTATACATGTCAAAAGTGGAGGAATCTTCAAATGTGTATAGCCCGTCATTCACCGTGTATGAAGCCCATTTGTAGCCCATGGCTTGCTTGTACGAATTAAGCTTAAGTTCCATTAAAGCAATTTGATCAATCAGCGTTTGTTTTTCTTTTTGTAACTCGGCCACTTTTCGTTTGTGCCCTTCATAAATTCCATACAATTCAACAATCGATTGTTCTGCAGCGCGTTTTTGTTTTCTGTTCGAAACAGTTTTAGGCTGATAGGTCACTGGTCCTCCACCCGGAGTTTTGGCTGCTTTCTTTCGTGCTTTTCGCACACTTCTAGGGGCTTTTTTCTTAGTGACTATCGACGACCGATTCATTTCTGAATAGCCGTATTCATTCTTTTCAATTTTCATTTCCGTTTCGTCACGTTCCTGTGAGTAGAACTCAATCCAGTAATCTAAGCCACGTTTTCCATAAATCTTTTCCTCCAATCGCCCAATGATTTTGAATTCTAGTTCGTTAATGACTGATTGAAAAGTGCCGCCTTCTACGAAGGATGAATCTGGAGTTAAAAAGCGTGTTTCACCGGACCCGAACAAGTGATAGGATAATCCATTTTTCTCAATTACAACTGTTGTTTGCTTTTTTGAGTTATATCCCCACACATCGAAATGAACAGCTGTTGATCGGTTTCCACCTGCGGTTAACCAGTTGGTTTCTGCAATCTTAAGTGGTTGTATAACAGGTTCTTTTTCGTTAGGTAGCGGTTTCATTACGAGTTGATAGGGGAATAATCCAACGGCTTTGGGTAGGCCTCTGTTCCATCTCCCTTTTTCATCTTTTTCGCGTTCTTCAAGTAATCCTGCCGTACCGCTTCCGTCACCGGCTGCAACAAGTACATTTCGATAAGTTGTTGCTTCACCACCTAACAAGGTGAAAATGGACCTTGAACGTTGTTCTACATAATCGTTTATTGTTTTACTTATTGCATTTAATACGAGGAGTTGTTCATTTGGCGTGAGAAACCGCATGGTCTCTAATTGTGCAATTTTTTCGTTGAGCGTTAAACTTGGATTAGACAGTTGCTCAACTTTGGGATGAATGTCAATTAGCTCACCGTTTTGTTTAAGTGCACTTGTCGGTAGGTTTTCTAGAAGTGATTTTTTAAGGTTCTCGTACTTGTACAGAAATGATTCCAGTGACTTGTCATTAGAATACTTCGCAACTAAGGTTTTGTTCAATTCCCAAATGGCCATTTTATTCGCCGCTTCTCCAAGAATACCCTTTGATGATTTTGCTATTTCATTGGTGCGAATGATCAATAATTCAGGCTTATTGATGATCAGCAATTCAATGGAGTCGTAATTCAGGTCCTTATTTGGTAGCCTGACTTCAGGTCCTCTATAATCGAAATACCTGCCGATTGACGTATTTAAAATCGGGCTTTTTTTGACGATATGAAACAAGTAGGCGCGTTCCTCAGCTGTTAATTGTTCCTGACTAATGCCAATGAATGAACTTAAAAAAAGTAGAAAAACAACCAGTCGACACATGCGCGAGATAAATTAATCGAACGACATTAAAATTAAGTATTCGATCGAACAGTTTATTGAATAGACAAAAAAAAACCGCCTTTCAGCGGTTTAACTTTTAACGTATAATGACCGATTTGAGCGCTGTGGATTCGTCAGAAACTATACGAACGAAATAGTTTCCACTTGCCAGACCTTCAACATTCATATTAACTTGATTCGTCTCTGCATACGTCTTTCTCATCACGTTACCTAACGCATCAATCAATTCAATTTTTGCATTTTCTTGGATATTTGTGATCATTAGTTCATCACTGGTTGGATTAGGGAATACAGTAATGTTTAATGCAGTATTTTCTTCCATTCCAGCAAACATTGTTGGTTCAACAGACGAGAGAACAACTGTTTGATCTGCTAATGGTGCTGTTGCTCCGGCTTGTTGAATCTTCACATTGGTATGAATAAAAACAGGCAGATTACCCGATGCATAATCGTAATATTCGTATTGGGTGCGAACGATTTCAACATCCAATGGAATGACAAAAATAACTTGTGTAAATACGGTGTCAACTGTTTTATAGCGAATGACATTCGGAATACTCGTTGCTTGTGGAAGGTTAAGTGTTCCTTGTCCATCTATTTGCATGTATGCATTTCCTGTACACGTTGGGTTTTGTGGAGCGCCATTGAAATCAAAGGCTAAGGTTCCACTAAAACTATCGCTAAAATTGTCGCCGTTTGCAAATGGGTACTGCACCGTTTGTTGCTCGTTTGTGCTAAATACGGCCAATACAGTTCCGAAACTTGGTTCTTCAAACACGAATCCTTGGGAAACACGGTTGTTGACAGTGGAGTTGAAGAAATTAGTTAACGATCCTTGAATGTTGAACGCTTTTGTTGACGAAGGATAAAAGGAGGCAGCAGGCGTTGTGGCTGGATCAACAAGTTCAATCACTTTTGTTTGACCATTCAGACCAACCAATTGCGAAAAGTCCCATGTCACGGCACTTCCGCTTACACTTGCTTGTGGATCGGTTGTAGTTGCACACGTAAACATCGTTTCGAAATCACCAATAATTGGTTCATTTGATTGAGTCATTGTGGGTTGAGCGAATGCACTAAGCCCTGTAATAAGTGAAGTAATGAGAAGTAGTTGTCTTTTCATGGATTAAAATTTTACCAAACATACATAAAAAAGAAATTGGCGACTTCTTTAAATGTGATCTTAGATGGTCAAAATTCCAAAAGTTGTTTTCTGTAGGATTTTTCTATTTTTACCGTGAGCTCTAAATGAATGCCCAATGCAGTGGAAAGCACTTTTCAGAAAAAAAAATGTTAACGATATTCTTAATCAAGTCAATTCTAACGAAAATGATGGTCATGAATCACTAGGAAAACACCTCGGCGTGCGTGACTTAGCTGCTTTTGGAATTGCCGCAATCATTGGCGCAGGGATTTTCAGCACAATCGGTAAAGCAAGTTTCGATGGTGGTCCGGCTGTCATCTTTTTATTCTTATTTACAGCAGTTGCGTGTGGATTTGCTGCTTTTGCTTATGCTGAATTTGCATCGATGGTACCCGTTTCGGGAAGCGCATATACCTATTCGTATGTCGCTTTCGGAGAATTAATCGCGTGGATTATCGGCTGGGCACTCATTATGGAATATGCGATCGGAAATATAACCGTCGCCATTTCTTGGAGCGATTACCTGACCTCATTATTAGGAAGTATTCGCATCGATTCCTTTGGAATTAATGGCATTCATTTACCTGAATGGATTCAAATGGATTATTTTTCAGCTTACAATGGTTTTCATGAATCGCAGTCATGGATTGCGAGTGGAAAGTTGTTAACCAACTTACCTGAGAACCTTCAAGCTGCAAGAGAAGCATGGTTAACTGCTCCTCAAATTGGTGGTTTTCATTTTGTAGCTGATATTCCTGCGTTGTTTATTATCATACTCATTACCGCACTTGTCTACCGCGGAATGAAAGAATCACGCAATGCGAGTAATTTAATGGTAGTCGTTAAACTGGCTATAATTCTACTTGTTATTGCAGTTGGTGTTTTTTATATTGATACAGAAAATTGGTCTCCTTTCGCACCGAATGGAATCAGTGGTATTTTAAAAGGCGTCTCAGCTGTATTTTTTGCTTACATTGGTTTTGATGCGATTTCTACGACCGCTGAAGAATGTAAAGATCCACAGCGTGATTTGCCGCGAGGTATGATGTGGGCGATTATTATTTGTACGATCCTGTACATCATTATCGCATTGGTCTTAACAGGCATGGTAAATTACACAGAATTGAATGTAGGAGATCCATTGGCGTATGTGTTCGAAAACCTTGACTTAACCTGGTTAAGCGGTGTTATAGCAGTAAGTGCTGTTGTTGCGATGGCAAGTGTGTTACTTGTTTTTCAGATGGGACAGCCACGCATTTGGATGAGTATGAGTAGAGATGGATTATTACCAAAACGTTTCTCTAAAATTCACCCACGATTCAAAACTCCTTCATTTGCAACCATTGTTGTTGGATTTGTTGTTGCCGTTCCTGCTCTTTTTATGAATCTTACGATGGTTACTGATCTTTGTAGTATCGGGACGTTATTTGCATTTGTAGTGGTTTGTGCTGGCGTATTGGTACTTCAAAACAAACCAGATGTTCCAAGAGGCAAATTCAAAACGCCTTATATCAACGGGAAATATATTTTACCGATATCTGTCGTTGTCGCAGTAGTGATTGCATTTACTTCCTTTAAAGAGGAAAGTATGCACTTTTTCAAAAACACAAAAGAGTTGAAAACCGCTGAGGAGATTATCCCAACTTTAAATGAGTCCCAAATCGAGCGGTTGAAAACAATAATCATTAGTACTGACAAGGTTGCGTTTAAAGCAGCGAATGAAGAGGTGACAACTTACCTTTCAACTGTCGAGTCGGCAGAATTCTTATCCATTACGCGAAGCGCCGGATTAAATGACGAACTGGTCTTTTCTGCTGGATTTGACCATTTTAAGCATAAAATTCCAACCTACATTTTCCTCATCATTACCCTTCTCATAGCCGTCTGGTCTTTCAAGAACAATTTATCGCTTATTCCGACGCTTGGTTTGCTCAGCTGCCTGTATATGATGAGTGAATTAAGCCTTTCCAACTGGATCGGATTTGGTGTGTGGTTGTTGGTCGGATTGATTGTCTATTTTGGGTACAGTAGGAAGCACAGTAAACTTCAGTTGAGTTAACCTTTTATTCGATACCATCCGTTTTTCTCGTCTGATTGCTGAGCCTTTTTCTTCTGCTTGAAATTCCCTATTTTTGCACTCTAATTTTGATACAATATGTTTGAAAATCTTACCGATAAGTTTGAACGCGCATTTAAAGTCCTAAAAGGTCAAGGTCAAATTACCGAAATAAACGTTGCTGAAACCTTGAAAGAGGTGAGACGTGCCTTATTGGATGCGGATGTCAATTTCAAAACGGCTAAGGATTTCACTGTTCGGGTAAAGGATAAGGCGATGGGGCGGAATGTCCTTACCGCAGTTTCTCCCGGACAATTAATGATCAAAATCTGTCATGAGGAACTTGTTGAGCTCATGGGCGGAAATGAATCCGAGATCAATATCAAGGGAAATCCAGGAGTTATCTTAATGTCTGGATTGCAAGGTTCGGGTAAAACTACGTTTACTGGTAAACTTGGAAACTACCTTAAAACGAAGAAAGGTAAAAATGTCTTACTCGTAGCTTGCGACGTTTACCGTCCAGCTGCGATCGATCAACTTCATGTGCTCGGCGAGCAATTAGGAATTGAAGTTTATTCAAATAAAGAAGAAAAAAATCCGGTTACTATTGCTCAGTCTGCGATCCAGCATGCAAAAAGTAAAGGTTTCAATGTAGTCATTGTCGATACTGCAGGGCGCTTAGCAGTGGATGAGCAGATGATGGACGAAATTGCCAATGTAAAATCGGCTATTCAACCAACAGAAACCCTTTTTGTAGTAGATTCGATGACGGGTCAGGATGCCGTTAATACAGCAAAAGCCTTCAATGACCGTATTAATTTTGATGGTGTCGTTCTTACCAAACTCGATGGTGATACACGAGGCGGAGCAGCATTATCCATCAAGGCTGTTGTTGAAAAACCGATCAAATTCGTGGGTACGGGTGAGAAAATGGATGCCCTTGATGTGTTCTACCCACAACGAATGGCCGATCGTATACTCGGGATGGGTGATGTCGTTTCATTGGTTGAGCGAGCACAGGCTCAATTTGATGAGGAGGAAGCGCGGAAATTACAGAAACGCATTCAGAAAGATCAGTTTGATTTCAATGATTTCCTCGGTCAGTTGCAGCAGATCAAAAAAATGGGTAACGTGAAGGATCTCATGGGAATGATTCCTGGTATGGGTAAGGCAATGAAAGATGTGGATATTGAAGATGACGCGTTTAAGCACATTGAAGCGATCATTTTATCCATGACACCTGATGAACGTTCGAATCCTACGTTAATTAATGGACAGCGCAAAAATCGTCTGGCTGCGGGAAGTGGGACATCTATCCAAGAAGTGAATAAACTCATGAAGCAATTTGAGGATACTAAAAAAATGATGAAGCTCATGAGTAATCCGAAAAACATGATGTCGATGATGAAGCAAATGAAGGGTATGCGCGGTGGAATGCCGGGGATGTAAGCTTCAATTGACCTCAACACAGGCATGAAGTAACCGTTTCAGTGCCAAACGTATGGTTTCATCAACTTCACTGTATTCGCCTTCTGCATTGAATACACGTTCAATATCTTTTAAAAGTTGATCAACCCCATCTAGCGAATAATGGAATCGTTGAAGGTTGTATTGAATTTTTTGAATACTCTGATAATCATTGTCTTTAGCTAATTCGCGGTGAATACGTTTGAACGTTTCAGGATTTACCATCGCTAAGATAGTTTCCTTTTCTTCCTCTGTTTCGATGTAGTTTGCGTTCGCGGCATACAGTAAAAGATAGGCTTTTAACTCTTCTCGTGTCCAATCTGTTTGCTCCATACCTTCAGTTTTTATGAAAGTTAGTGGAGTTTAAATCAATAAAAAATGATATTTATCACGAAAAATCGACAGGTTTGAGTCCATCCCATTTCAACAATTGCGAAGATTCACCATCAAATTTCAAGTAGGTTTGGTAATTAATCCAGTCGCCAAGATTGTAATAAATGCTTTCGGAATTCAGTGGATGTACAATTGGAAGGTGTCGGTGACCAAATACAAAACAATCGACCTTTTTACTTTTTAACTGTTCTTCGCAATAGTGAATCAGCCATTCGCCTTCGCGGCCTTTGAAGTGATCATCTGTATGACCAGTTGCTGCGCGGCTAAAGCGGGATGAAAAATTCGCTAACCAGATGCCAAAATTGGGATGCAAGCGTGCAAATAACCACTGGCAAATCCGATTTTCGAATACTTTCTTGATGAATTTATACCCGTGATCTCCAGGACCAAGTCCGTCGCCATGTCCAATCAAAAAATGTTTACCGTTCCATGTTCGCTCGATGGGTTTGCGGTGAAGTTGAATGCCTAATTCTTTTGGAAGGTAATCGAAAATCCACATGTCATGGTTACCGGTGAACACATGAACTGGAATTCCGGCATCCGTTAATTCTGCAATTTTCCCTTGTAAACGAACAAATCCTTTTGGAATGGCATGTCTGTATTCAAACCAAAAGTCAAATAAATCTCCAACCAGAAAGATTTCTTGAGCGGTGGGTGCAATATAATCTAACCAACGGACGATGGATTTTTCGCGTTCAAGGCTTTTTTCATATGTTGGAACGCCCAAATGAAAATCGGAGGCAAAGTAGATGTATTTTCCTTCGTATAGCGTCATTCTTAGCGACCGAAAATAGATTTCAATTCGGCCTCCAACGCTTCTCCGCGTAAATTGGTCTTGATTATCTTTCCCTCACGATCTAACAGAACTGTAAATGGAATACCTTTCACTTGGTATTGCTGTCCTACTTTACTCGACCATTGTTGCAAATCACTGACATGATTTGGCCATTTGAGGTTGTCCTTTTCTATTGCAGCAATCCATGCATTTTTATCGCGGTCGAGCGAAACACTCATAACAGTGAAACCGTCTTTTTCGTATTGTTCATATAGTTTGACAACATTCGGATTTTCCTTTCTACATGGTCCACACCACGAGGCCCAAAAGTCAAGTAAAACAACTTTTCCTCGCAAATCGGATAACTTCATTGTATTGATCCCGTCGACTTTTAATTCTTCAAAATCAGGCGCTAATTTACCTGGTGCAAGTGCATTGGCAGCTTCGCGTTGTGTTTTTAACTGACGGTAATTGGCTGTTAATTGTTGAATTGTTGGTGAGATAGAGAAACCAATATTTAGTTGATTAATGATGGTTTCGTACGTGGCAAAATCGTTCTCAGGATCGAGAGTGGAAATTACCGGTACAAGTGCTGCAGAGTTTTGGTTTTGAGCAATAAATGACTGAGTAGCAGCTTGAAAGTTATAATAGTCGTTAGATGCTGATTTGTTGATTTCTTCCTGACGTTCAGGGTGAGCTTGCATTTCTTTTACCAACGAATCGCGTTTTGCATACCATGCGCTTAATGTTTTGACATACCCGTTCATACGGTCGCTTTCCTCAGAACCAACGATGTTACAAAAATTAAAAATGTTTGAGCCATCACCGTAAATCTTAATGTCCGAACCGTCACGTAAAATCAAGTTGATATTCGATCCACCAATTCGAAAGACATAGTAATCCGAATTCGGCAATTCTGCATTGATCGTAAAGTCACCTTTTTTTGACAGTTTTACTTTCGAATACGATTTGTAGTAACTTCCGAAATTCTGAGCTAAGTCTACTGAATCAACTGGCGAATTAAAAATATTCCCGCTCACAGTTACCCGAATAGGTTGTTGCGAAAAGCTTGAAAAGGTAAGTATTAAGCTGAGTATAAGTGCGATTTTTTTCATGCGCATGTGTTTTATTTGGCCAAGGCCTCTATCAATTTTTGTTCCAATTCAGAACCACGTAATCCGGTGGAAAGAATTTGTCCTTTACGATCTAAAAGAACTGTATGCGGTATGCCATCAAAACGATACGATTGTATAAGGGGAGTTTGCCATCCCAACAAATCGCTTACGTGATTCGGCCAGCTTAGTCCGTCTTGCGCAATAGCTTGTTTCCAGGCTTTTGGATCTTCATCGAGTGAAACAGAGAAGATTTCGAACCCCTTTGATTTATATTTTTTGTACAATTTTACCACATTCGGATTTTCACGTCGACAAGGTCCGCACCATGAAGCCCAAAAATCGATTAAAACCACTTTTCCTTTTAATGCGGAAAGACGTAATACCTTACCAGCTGGATTTTTCAATGCGATTTCAGGAGCTGAGGGAGATGAGTTACCCCCTTCTGTTTTCGAACGGTTGTATTCATTGAATGCACTTTCAATTTGAAGCGCCTGATTTTCCATTGTTGAGGCTATTGGCGAATCTTTGTAGCGTTTTTTGTAAGCCTCTGCAACTAATTTCAAGACGTCCAATTGTTTCGGATCCCAGCCGTCAAAACCAGTTATTGGTGCTGCCGAAGTGGAAAGTATAATGTTGTAGGGATTATCCGGATCACGCTGCATTTGTTCCAATGCAAATTTGTCGAGAGGCGCTCTTAACTCAAGGTATTTCGCATTCATTTCTTCTTCGGTCGCTTTACCTTGCATAGCGTTTAACTCCTGTTGGCCTCTTAATAAAACCGAATAGAACGTCATGTATTTATTCATGACAGGTGCCCATTCGGTTCCGCCAACATTTGGTTTTAACATGAATTCCTGAAAAGAGGTGTTCACCGTTAATTTATCGTTCGGCGCTAAGGTCATAGGAATTACCACATCAGGTGCTTCGCCCAGTCTAAGTTGATAAATGCCTAATCCGGGTATATTGCCGTTCAACACAAACGTACCATCACCCGATACAGTCGTTTTTGCTACTTCAATTGTTCCATCCTGGCTGAGTGCTTCCACGTACAATGAACTGTTCGCTGCGTTTGCAATTTTACCTGAAATAGTGAAGTTGTTTTCTACTTTCTCCTCAGTGTTTTCTGATGAATCCGTTGAGCAAGCGAACAACAGAGCAAAAGTGAACGGGAATAAAAGTGTTACGTATCTCATTGTTGATTTTCTAATTTTTCACGCATCAGCGCGTTGGCTATTTTCGGATCAGCTTTTCCTTTTGAAACTTTCATGAGCTGTCCCATAAAAAATCCTATCAGCTGTTTTTCTCCGTTTTTGAAGCGTTCCACCTCATTTGGATTTAACTTGATCACTTCATCGATAAATCCACCAATTGAGTCTTCAGATGAATCTTGAATGAGGTTCAATTCCTCTGCTATGGTTAAAGGAGATTTATCAAGTTGTTTCAGTAATTCAGGAAACAGTTTTTGTGAAGCGACCGACGTGGCAACTTTCCCTTCTTCAATAAGGTGAATAAGTTCTGCAATTCGAATTGGAGCAAGCGGAAAAGCATCAATTTCAACACCGAATTCATTGAGGTAAGATTTCACGTCTCCCATGATCCAATTTGCAGCAGCCTTGTAGTTCTTAGTGAATGCTATGACTTGTTCATAATACAGCGCAACACCTTTGTTATCAACTAAATTAGTTGCATCATAATCGGACAAGCCAAACGATTCAGTATATTTTTGATACAATTGTCGGGGTAAAGCTGGCATTTCGGCTTTCACGCGTTCGATCGCATCACTGGTCACACGTATTGGCAGAAGATCGGGTTCAGGAAAATACCGGTAATCGTTTGCCGCTTCTTTCGAGCGCATGGAAATGGTTATTCCTTTAAGCGCATCGAATGAGCGTGTTTCTTGATTGATGCGTTCACCTTTTTCAACCGCTTCAATTTGCCTAGCAATTTCAAATTCAATAGCTCGTTGAACGTTTCGGATGGAATTCATGTTTTTTACTTCGACTTTTGTTCCAAATTCTGAAACGCCTTTTTTACGCACAGAAATATTGGCATCGCAACGAAGTGAACCTTCTTCCATGTTTCCGTCGCAAATATCAAGATAGCGAACAAGTTTTCGCACCTCCGTAAGGTAATTGTATGCTTCTTGTGACGATCGAATATCAGGTTCAGAAACGATTTCCAACAACGGAACACCAGCTCGGTTCAAGTCCACTAGTGTGTCATAAATATCAACGTCATGGATGCTTTTTCCGGCATCTTCCTCCATGTGAATACGTGTGATTCCGATCGTTTTTTCCGTTCCATTTTGCATTCTAATGAATACTTGACCACCGACACAAATAGGAGTGGTGTCTTGGGTTATTTGATAGCCTTTCGGAAGATCAGGATAAAAGTAATTCTTACGCGCAAAATGCTGCACAGGTGCAATTGAACTCCCACAAGCCAATCCAAGGCGTATGGCATATTCAATCGTCTTTTTATTCATTTTAGGTAACGTACCTGGATGACCAAGTGTCACTGGTGAAACGTTTGTATTTGGCGCATCGCCATATGAATTAGGATCACTCGAGTAGGCTTTTGACAATGTGAGCATTTGAGCATGCACCTCAAGGCCTATTACCGCTTCATAATCTCCATATGTTAGTGCTTTTTCCATCAAATTCGGGAAATAAGTTCGCGCATGATTAGCGTCATCTTTGGTTCTTGACGACTTGCCACTTCGATGACATCTTGTACCGAAACTTTCTGGATTTTTCCTGGTACGCCAAGGTCTGTGATAATCGATATAGCAAAACAAGGTATTTCCATGTGTCGCGCTACAATGACTTCAGGAACGGTGGACATTCCTACAGCATCTGCGCCAATTGCACGGACGTAGCTATATTCAGCAGGTGTTTCCAACGTTGGACCAGTCAATCCGGCGTAGGTGCCGACTGCCACTCTGATATTGTTTTCTTTTGCAATTTGTTGAGCCAAACCAATCATTTCAGGGTCATAAGGTTCACTCATGTCTGGGAATCTAGGACCGAGTTCATCAATGTTTTTACCGATTAGTGGATGAGCAGGGAAAAGGTTGATGTGGTCATTCTGAATCATGATTTCACCCACTTCAAAATCTGGATTAACACCTCCTGATGCATTCGAAACAAATAAACGTTGAATACCCATCAGTTTCATTACGCGCACAGGAAAAGTAACTTGTTGCATATTGTAGCCTTCATAGTAATGAAAACGACCTTGCATAGCCATCACTTTTTTACCACCTAATTCACCAAAAATCAGTTTTCCAGAATGACTTTCTACTGTCGAAACTGGAAAATGCGGGATTTCAGCATATGGAATTTCATCTATAATTGAGATTTCTTTCACCAATCCGCCAAGACCAGTCCCCAAAATAATTCCGATAGTAGGTTCTACCGAAGTTTTTGATTTGATGTAAGCTACAGCTTCGTTAAATGCCTCTAACATAATTCAGTATTCGTTGGTTAAATATTTCTTGTTTATCTAGTTGAAGTTCAATTTCCATCACATACCATGGAAAGTTCTTCATGTGATGATTGACATCGGCTTGTTGCAATCGAACAAAGTCTTTGCTTGTAGTAACAATCGCTGTTTCATCACATGCAAAAGTATCAAAAATATCATGAATATGCGTTACATCATGCGTTGTGAAGCTGTAATGATTTGGAAAAGACACTGCTTTAACTTCCGCATTTTTTTCCAATTCACGTTGTAAAGGAAGCGGATTGTCAATTCCTGTTATTAATACTACTTTATTAATTGAACTAAGGGGATAAAATTGTGCGCTTAAACCAGAATAAATAATGGATGAAAAAAACACATTTTCACTTGAAAAACCAGTTTGTGAAATGAACGTATTTTTTTGTTTTTCATCAAGATTTAAAGGTGATTTGGTTATAATCAGTATGTTCGCCCTGCTTGCTGAACCACTCGGTTCGCGTAAACGTCCAGCAGGAAGAAGATGGTCATCCCAGTATGGACGATCAAATTCAGTTAACAAAAGACTCAAACCGCTTTTTATTTTGCGGTGTTGAAAGGCATCATCAAAAACAACAGCCTCAAGCGACGGTTCTTGTTTTAGCAGTTGTAAAAAACCTTCTTTTCGATTTTCACAGACGGCTACAGTGGAATTTGAATTTAAATTCTGACGAA
This sequence comes from Crocinitomicaceae bacterium, assembly GCA_044375095.1. GTDB lineage: Bacteria > Bacteroidota > Bacteroidia > Flavobacteriales_D > Crocinitomicaceae > M0103. The sequence goes on along the minus strand of JBILNH010000008.1, from coordinate 7,201 downwards.
TTAACAAGGGTTCATCACCAGATAAAATAGGCGAATCACCTGCAGTTACGATTCGGAAACCTTTTGTTTTTCTGCCATAACCACGACTGATCATAGCAGTTTTAAAGTGGTTTTGTAGAAGTTGACACAGATAGATGGTCATAGGTGTTTTTCCTGTTCCACCCACACGAAGATTTCCAACAGTAATGGAAGGAATTGGAATCTGATAAGACCTAAATATTCTGAAATCAAAAAGTGAATTACGAATGAAGACAATCACCCAAAAGATCCATGAAAATGGGAGCAAAATAAATTGCCATTTATGCATGGATCAAAGATAATAATAACGCACGAAAACAAATACTACGAAGCAGAATAGTCTGAGAACTGCTGATCATCGGCGTAATAGAATATTCTCACTTGAGCAGTGTCTGTAAGAAAGTCTATTTTTCCAATTTCAAAACGATTGATCGCAATTCCTGTTCGTTTTTCAAGATCTGTTTTCATCTCTTCATACGTTTCGGACGTAATTAGGTCAATTCGTTCATAAATGACAGTTTTGCGCGTCTCGTGTTTGACTAACCAAAGATTTTCGAGGATGTAAGTGAGTACAATCACGAAAACATTGATAATCATCATTTCAACAACACTTATTTGGTTTGAAGCTAAAGAGTTCACAACGCTCACACCAATGATCAAAAATAAATACGTCATTTCTTTGATCTCAATTGCATCTGTTCGGTAACGGATTATCCCAAAAATGGCAAATAATCCAAGTCCCATGCCTGTGTCGATATCCATTTTCTTTAAGCCGAAGCAGAGAAAAAACGTAATTGTTCCAATGAGGTAGTAGGTGAATAAATAATCTTTTCTTTTCGTTTTCTCATAATACAGGAAACGAATGAGCACAGTCAGTACTAATATATTTACGGCTAGTCGAAGAAGCAAGACGTATGCATCTTCACTAAATAAAGTCACTCCAATTTCATTATTTGCTTTACCTAACGGTAAAAAAGTACTAAGCAGCATGCGTTTGTATTTTATTGATTTTTAATAGTTTCTTTTTAAATCGATTGCTTTTTATGATCGATTTATCGTATAGTTGCATAGATCCAATACAATACTTGCTCAAGCGGTAGGGGCGAATTAGGTGTTTTTTCATTAAAGCATAAAAAGCAGAATTTCTGTTCACACTTTCTTGTTTCAGCTCTGCAATGATTAGGTTGTCTAGTTCAACTTTGTTGTCATTCCAATGAAAAACGAGGTTAAAGTCCAAGGTTAGGCGTTCATTTTCGGTTTTATTCACAAGTGTAAGGCGATTGAAGCCATTCCACATCGTCGGTTGAAGATCTAATCTAGTTGGTAAAATCTTATTAATAAATTCCAAATGTTCTAAAGGAAGGTCAGTAGTTGGAATTGTTTCGACTTTTATCCTTCGTTTGTTCGTTCTATTTTTGATTTTGTGTTTTATTTCGAGGAAGGATAAGTCTGATTCAACGTATTTTCTATAACGAATCTTGTATCGATTTAGCCTCCCATTGTGGTGGTCTTTATACATTTTGAATTGATCATCAAAATAGAGACTTTCATATCTTGGAGATCGAGATTCTGCAATTTCTAAGATACTGTAATCGGATATTAATTTCGGTAAAAACGCCACAAAATCGACATGTGAAAATGCAAACTTAGTATCCACACGGTTCATAAGTTTTACCCGATCCATTTCTTCTAGGGTAATCCCTTCGAATTGGGACACTAAAACATCAATAGTTTGATTCAACATTAAATCAAAGTTAATTTTTTTTTGATTCCTCGATGGGATCTTTTTAAAAACTTACTTGTCTTGATTTTTCAGGAAGTATCAATTAGCTATCTTTGAGCATGCGAAAAAAAATACTTTTACTCGGGTCTGGTGAGTTAGGAAAGGAATTTGTTATTGCGTGCCAGCGGCTTGGTCAATACATTATTGCAGTTGATAGTTATGAAAATGCTCCAGCCATGCAAGTGGCGCATGAATGTGAGGTAATTGATATGCTTGATGGTGATGCGTTAGACAAAATCGTTAAAAAACATCAGCCTGATATGATTGTTCCAGAAATTGAGGCGATCCGTACTGAACGATTTTACACTTATGAAGATCAGGGAATTCAAGTTGTTCCAAGTGCAAAGGCTGCTAATTTTACGATGAATCGCAAAGCAATTAGAGATCTTGCTGCGATTGAAGTTGGTGTACGAACTGCTCCTTATAAGTATGCAACGACGCTTGAAGAGCTCAAACAAGGAGCAGCATTTACAGGAATTCCTTGTGTTGTCAAACCATTAATGTCAAGTTCAGGTAAAGGACAATCCGTTATAAAATCGTTCGAGGATATAGAAAAAGCATGGAATTATGCAATGGATGGATCACGTGGTGATTTGAAAGAAGTAATTGTCGAAGGATTTATTGATTTTGATTATGAAATAACGCTGTTAACGGTTACTCAGCAAAATGGTCCAACGTTGTTTTGTCCTCCAATTGGTCATCGGCAAGAGCGCGGTGATTACCAAGAAAGTTGGCAACCCATGCCGATGGAAAAGGCTCATTTAGTTGAAGCACAAGAAATGGCTGAAAAAGTGACAAAAGCACTTGGAGGAGCGGGAATTTGGGGTGTTGAGTTCTTTATTACAAAAGAAGGCGCTTGTTTTTCTGAGCTTTCGCCACGTCCGCACGATACGGGGATGGTCACGTTGGCAGGAACACAAAATTTCTCTGAGTTTGAGTTGCATGCAAGGGCTGTTTTAGGTATTCCAATTCCATCAATTGAACTTCAACGAAATGGAGCAAGTGCTGTTGTCCTTGCTGAGCGCGCTTCAGAGAACGTACCACAATTTGAAGGAATAAATGAGGCGGTTTCGCAACAAGGAATTGACGTGCGAATTTTTGGAAAACCAACTACACGACCCTATCGAAGGATGGCTGTTGCGCTTGCATCGGGAAACGAAGATGTTAACGAATTAGTAAAACTCGCCAAAGAAGCCGCAGGAAAGATTCGTGTAAAGTAATTAGTTTTTAGCTTTCAATAAGCCCAATGCTATCTTCATTCGAATTACGCGCTTTGCAGCCTCATCTACTTTTTTACGATAAGCAGCATCCTCTTTGTATTTTTTCAAAATAGAGCTATGTGCTTTTTTTGCATCGATTGGCATTAACACAATATCGACTCCTGCGTCGATAGCTTTTGCCTCACAATTTGGAATACTTGCTACGCCACCCATGTTCATCGCATCCGTGACAATCAATCCTTTAAATCCATATTCCTTACGAAGTAAGTCTGTAACGATTGTTGATGAGGTGGATGCTGGAAGTCCTTTGGTGTCGTATTTTGGATTGTTTTTCACCGCAATGTGTGCAATCATAATGGATAACACCCCATTTTTTATCAATTCAGGGTAATTTCCAATCTCTTTAAGTTCGCCATCAATAACTTGTAAGGCTTTGTGTGTATCGCCTGAAACCAATCCGTGTCCGGGGAAGTGTTTTGCAGTCGCGATAATATTTTGTTTTTGAGTTTGTTGAATGAACGCGTTTGACCATGGAATGATATTGGAAGGAACTGCACCGAAGCTTCTGAATCCAACCGTTTTGTTCGGAGACATATCGACAACTGGTGAAAAATTATAGTTGATTCCGATGGTATTAAGTTCTTTTGAAATCGTTTCTGCACATGCACGAACTTCATCAATGGTTTGCATTTCGTTTGCCTTTTTCACGGGAATAGAACCGATTATTTTTCTATTAACCAAACTTGGTTCAGCATCTGCGCTGTATAGAAATGGTAAATTCCCAAGTGAATCATTTAGTTGCTCATATTTCGCAATCCAGCGGGTGAATTCATCTTTTGTTCCGTTCAACATCAATACACCACCGATAATTCGGTCTTTTATATGTTGTTTTATTGTGGCGTCCGTTTGACCCAATCGTCCAACTGCTGGCATAATTAGCTGAGCAACAATTGACGTGTCATCTAATGACTTAAAAATGCGTTCGACTTCCTTGTCTAAATCACTATTGTCAGCGAGAAAGTCAGTTAGCGTAAATTCAACCTTAACTTTCGGTTGTTCTTTCTGGATTTTTGGTTGTTGAGGTTCAGCTTGTTGAGCACAACTTTGAAAAAGGACTGTTGAAATTAAGGCAATAAGAATAAATGCGCGCATAACCGATTTTTTTTTACAAATGTAATTTCCTTAAAAACAAGAGATCGGTTCATTAACTAAACTTTTACACAGTTGTACTGTCAACAACACTGAACTAGTCACCATTACCATAAAATACCTGACCCCAATAATAGGTAAGGTATAGTTGCTTAAAGTTTCCGTTTGGTCTGTTCCGATCAACCTTCAGAACAGCATTATTATCATTCGTTCGTATCGAAAAACCCATTAATGGACGGTTTACTTTTCCAGCCGTCAGTTGTGAAAGAACTCCAAATCGCAAATCATAGAATCGCAACTCATTACCCTTTTTCTCTGTTATGTATAGTCCGTTACTTATGAATTCCAGCTGTTTTGAATACGATTTTCCATTCCATTGCAATTGATTTAGCGGTTCTTGATTTTTTGTGATGGTATCAACTTCGTTAGCGTCGAATGGGTAAAAAAGTGATTTGTAACCGATGTAAAAATTTTCATCATCTTCCGCTAGCATCATCCAGTAAAAGCTTGTCAATGGCATCGGGGTGACCATTTGTGTTGTTGGCGAATTTCCTGATTTATCTCTAGCAAAATAGGAATCACTGGTTGAAAGAATACTCAGTTTGACGATCACTCCCCAAAGTAAATAAGTGGTTGAATAACCAATTCCAATCCAGTTTAATTTCCTTCTAAACGGACTTTCACGATTTAGAAAAAGTGCCCAAATGAGCAATGCCATAAAAGGTAAGGTGTAAAGCGGATCAATGACAAAAACCGAATTAAACGTAATGCGAACAGGATAAGGCCATAAAAATTCCGTTCCATAATTCGTGAACATATCCAACATTGGGTGAGTGACAATTCCTAAGAAAAACAACCAAATCCAAGTCGATTGTTCATATTTTTTCTTGTAAAGATGGAAGAAAACCCATCCTAAAAGTGGTCCTGTGACGGCGGCGAAAAGAAATGAATGTGAAATTCCTCTATGTATTAATGCAGCATCAATAGGGTGGAAGAACGACATGAATAACACATCCAAATCAGGGATAGTTCCGGCTAAGGCTCCCCATAATGCAGCTTTGTTACCCATTTTTTTTCCGGCAACTGCTTCGGCAACTGCTGCGCCTAATACGATTTGTGTTAGTGAGTCCAAGCTAATCTAATTTAATGTGTCCGTAGTTCGTTGAATTTTTAAATTCAAGCGGATAAAGGTCTACATTTTTTTGTAGTTTCCATCTCCTAATGTTCAAATGAAACGTACAATTAAATCCTGGGCTGAAGATGATCGGCCACGAGAGAAACTGCTTTACAAAGGTCGGCATGCGTTAAGTGATGCTGAATTAATTGCCATTTTACTTTCATCCGGTAATCGTCGGTATTCAGCGCTCGAATTGGCACAACTTCTATTGAACAACGCCAATCAGCAATTGGAGGGATTTACACGAATGACTTATGACGAATTGGTCAATATTGAAGGGATTGGTCCGGCAAAAGCAGCAACGTTATTGGCGGCATTCGAATTGGGAAAAAGGAGAATGTCAATACAGCACAAGGAAAAATTAGTCATCAGTTGTGCAGAGCATGTGTTCAATTTAATGCACAGCTATTTTATCGATATGCCTCACGAAGAGTTTCATGTCTTGTTCTTAAATCGAGCGAATCACTTGTTGAGGAAACGAAAAATCTCGGAAGGGGGCTGGACGGGCACTATTGCTGATGGAAAAGTAATTTTTAAAATGGCCTTAGAAATTGGCGCACATGCCATGATTTTGGTGCATAATCACCCAAGTGGACAATTGCGACCAAGTGATTCAGATCGAATATTGACCAAAAAACTAGTGGAATTTGGAAGATTCATTGACATGCCAATACTTGATCATGTAATTTTAACAGAGAATGGTTACTTTAGCTTTACAGATAGCGGTATTATATCGCGATGAATAGTATGAAACGAATTCTTACCATAGTCGGTGCTCGACCTCAGATTATTAAGTCAGCAGCAATAAGTCGAGCAATTTCTTCTCAATTTACCGGACAACTTGAAGAAATAATTCTTCACACAGGTCAGCATTATGATCACAATATGTCGGCTGTGTTTTTTAATGAAATGGGTATTCCAGAACCTCATGTAAATCTCGCGGTGGGAAGCGGTAATCATGGAGCTCAAACGGCTGAGATGATTGTCGGTATTGAAAAAGCTATTTTAGAATTCACTCCAGATGCTGTGTTGGTTTATGGTGATACAAATTCCACTATTGCAGGTGCATTAGCATCTACAAAGTTGCATATTCCGGTCATACATGTCGAGGCAGGCTTAAGAAGTTTTGATAAATTGATGCCTGAAGAAATAAATCGGATTTGCACCGATCATATGTCAACTCTTTTGTTTACACCTACTATTTCAGGCCTCGAAAATTTAAAACGAGAAGGATTCAGTTGGTCTCACGAACGAAAAGCTTCAGTTAATAATCCAAAGGTGTTCCATTGCGGTGACATCATGTACGACAATAGCTTGTATTTTGAATCTTTATCGAAAGCGGATCTTTTAATTGACCTTGGTATTAAAAACAGTGAATTCATACTTGTTACCGTTCACAGAGACACCAATACAGATGATGCTGAAAGATTGAACGGGATAGTGGAAGCGATACTTCAAATTCAGCAAGCATCGGGGAGTATTATCGTTTTGCCTTTGCATCCTCGAACTAGAAAAATGATGGATCAGCTGTTGACCGATCATTTAAAAGAATTGTTGTATCAGAATAATCAAATTAAGCTAATTGATCCTGTTGGGTTTCTTGATATGATTGCTCTAGAGTCTCATGCTTCTATGGTTATTACGGATAGTGGTGGTGTACAGAAAGAGGCATATTTTTTCAAAAAACCGTGTTTGATTTTGCGGGAAACTACTGAGTGGATCGAGATTGTGGAAAATGGCTCTGCGTTACTTGTAGGTTCAGAAACGGAGAAAATTGTCAACGGTTATCACCAGTTAATTTCTACATCACATCATTTTCCTTCACTTTATGGTGATGGTAAAGCGGCCGAATTT
>JBILNH010000155.1:0-5758 GCA_044375095.1 Crocinitomicaceae bacterium | reverse complement strand
TATTAATATTCGTTGAGGAGATATCAGAAAGGTTGATTTATACCTTGGACTTTGTGTTCAAAGAACGAGGCATGCAATATGAATTAACCAACGATTATTTATATTTCTCATCTGCTGATGGTTACAAGTTCAATTATTCCAATCGATTCATCCAAGATGTCCTGCAATTAATTCCGAGCAGGGTGTTGTTTGACGAAGAATACTTAGAATATGACTTGACTTTTGATCAATTTAATTCGGAACCGTGCATAGGATTTGATGGGGTGTTAGATCCACTAGCGAGCGTGTTTTTTCAGTTGGTTCGGTATGAGGAGTATACACCACTTCAACGAGATGAACATAATCGTTTCACGGCCACAATGAGTTTGGCATACAGACAAGTTTGGTTGGAAAAAGCGATGTGTGACAGATGGTCATTTGCAATAATTGATTGGTTAACGAAATCCATCGGAGTACCTTACGCGAAAGAAAAGTACCTTATAAAGGTGATTCCAGGATTTGATATTGATAACACCTATGCCTATTTGTTAAAAGAAGGTTGGAGAACAATGGCGTCAAATGTCAAAGATTTCCTTAAGAGAAATAACGAATCGCGGGTTAAACGGAAAAAAGTGCTCAGTGGTCAGGAAGATGATCCATATGATACTTACGATTACCTTCTGTCGCTTGAATCAAGGGGTATTCATTTTTTCATGTTCTGGTTGTTGGGTGATTTTTCGCGTTATGATAAGAACATTTCACATTTAGATCCCCGTCATCAGCGGTTGATACGAAGTATGGACTTGCATGCAGAAATTGGTATTCACCCAAGTTATCGTTCAACCTTGAATACCACTTTGGTAAAAGAAGAAAAGAATCGAATTGAACAAATTTTGGATCACCCTATTTTACATGCACGTCAACATTTTTTAAAAGTAGAGCTTCCGACGACCTACCGTAATTACATAAATTCCGGTATAGAACATGATCATTCCATGGGGTTTGCCGATCATATTGGTTTCCGTTGCGGAACAGCTCGTCCACATTGTTGGTTCGACGTATTAAATAATAAATGCACGTCCCTTTGGATTCATCCATTTGTTTATATGGATGGAACCCTTAATGAGTATATGAAATTGACTCCAGAGGAATCCATGCCTAGAATTTTGAATCTCATGAACGAAGTTCGTTCGATGGGAGGAAATTTTGAATGTATCTGGCACAACGAAACCTTGACTGATAACCGCCACTGGTCCGGTTGGCGAAACGTTCTTGAATATACTTTGTCATTAAGCGATTAATTTACTTTGTGTGACAAAATCAAAATCAAAATAGCTACTTTCGAGTCATGCAAAAATCGACAGTGTTAATTGGTGCCATTTTTATTGTTGTGGCAATTATTTTGGGAGCTTTCGGTGCTCATGCGTTAAAGGCAGTTCTTACCGAAGAAAAATTACTTTCATTCGAAACTGGGGTTCGCTATCAGCTGATTCAAGGTGTTTCTTTGTTGATAATAGGTTTAAATTCAACATCTATTGGATTTGAATTGAAGTTAGTAGAACGTTTATTAATCATAGGTACCATTTTGTTCTCTATATCAATATATCTTCTTGCTATGGCTGATTTACTGGGTGTTTCCATGAAATGGTTGGGGCCTGTAACGCCAGTTGGTGGTTCACTCATGATTATTGGTTGGTTCGTTTTCATTTTTCGATTAACCCTTCAAAAGGATAACCAATAATTTTATCCAGTGAAAATTACCTTCCTCGGTTCTGGAACATCGCAAGGCATTCCCGTAATCGCTTGTGATTGCGATGTATGTCAATCAATCGATCCCAAAGATGATCGGATGCGTTCTTCCATTTTAATTTCAGCAGAGGAGCAAAACTATGTCATTGATACTGGTCCTGATTTCAGGAGGCAGATGCTAAAAAACGAGGTAAAAAGTCTTCGAGCGGTACTTTTTACCCATGAACACAAGGACCATGTAGCTGGAATGGATGATATCAGGGCATTTAATTTTCGTGAAAATCGCTCGATGTCGATCTTTTGCACAAAACGGGTCGAAGAGGCGTTGCACCGGGAGTTTCATTATGTATTTGCTGAAGAAAAATATCCGGGCATTCCAAAAGTTGAAATTCATACCATTGGAAATGAGCTGTTTCAATTGCCAGATGGACCGTTGGTCACACCAATTGAAGTCATGCACTATAAAATGCCGGTTCTTGGATTTCGAATAGCTGATTTTACGTACATCACTGATGCAAAAACAATTAGTGATGCCGAGAAAGAAAAGGTAAAAGGTTCGACCGTTTTAGTGGTCAATGCCTTGCATCGGTCACCGCACATTTCTCATTTTAATTTGGATGAAGCACTCGCATTTATTGAGGAAATAAATCCAGCGCGTGCTTACCTTACGCATATTTCACATTTGTTCGGTACGCATGAAGAAATACAGGCCGAACTTCCTGAAAATGTCTTTGTCGCCTACGACGGTTTAACCATTGAAATATAGCGGATGAAACAACCTCCGAAATGGAAATTTGCAGTGATGGTATGGTTGGCTATTTATCCAGCAATCACTGTTTTACAGTTCTTGATCGGTGATGTGTTGGTGCGCTTGCCAATTCCATTACGCACACTTACATTAACGGGAATTCTAGTGCCACTGATGGTATTTGTACTACTTCCACTCTTGCGTCGATTACTAGGTTCTTGGCTAACGAAATAATAGCTTTTACTTGTACCTTAACCCAATGACATTCGGTAATTTCCAAAATTCGGTATTGGTGTCTTTTGGATAAGATCCGGAAACATAACTTCCCAAACGTGTAATTTCTTCCCCATTAACATTGATATAAAGGCTGGTTTCCGGTCCTCCCTCAAGGTAAATGGCGTTGTACAGTTCATAAGGCATCTCACTCATAAATTTGATCATGTCGTTGTGCGTGTAAGGCGAACGTGAGAAGATGAGGTAAATGCGACCAAGTGGATCTGTTGCTGCAACTAACATGCTACACGACTGTTTGCGTTTGTTCCAACCAATCAATCCTTTGCTGCAATCGATCATGCGCAAGCCTTGTGCAAAGCAATGGTAATCATCTTTGATATTGTCCCACTTATCACAATCTAAATCGATGATTTTACAAGCTTTTTCTACTGTGTCTGTTGGATTCAAGGCAAACATTAAGTTGTAGTTCGGATGAATATTGCGGTTGTTGTAGTGATCGTATCCTTTTAAAAAACCGCGACTGGTTTTTCCATCAGAGAGTTCATACATTCCGGCATTAAAAACAATGTTCAAATCAAAACTATCAGCCCATTCGTTGACCGTTAATTTATGAGCATACTGACTGTGCATCAACAATTCAAAATCAAAATAGGAGGGATCGACGCGAAGAATACTCAGTTTTGAATCGTTTACTATTGAACGTTCTGGCGCATCGGTTACACACCATTCAACGCCTTTGGCCAAAGTAGCAAACGTGTAATCCGGTTTTAATGGCGGAAGCGTGTCAATTACCAAAGGTTGACTCAACGAATCATTAGCTGTTAGTTGACCGTAACATACAGCTGAAAAAAAAGCAACAAGAACAACGAATAAAACGCCTTTCATGGTTCAAATTTAACGTGAATTGCTTGATAAACGGTTAGTCTTTGTTGAATATAACAGAATAAATTCGGTTGATTTATTCAATGCGGATTGTTCATAGCCTGCAAATCAGTTCAGCAGTCTAACACGATTTTGTAGTATATTTGCCGAAATACTTTAATCATGGCAAACGATCTTTTAAAAGGTAAACGAGGAATTATTTTTGGTGCATTAAACAGTCAATCCATTGCCTGGCATGTTGCTGAGAAGGCACACGAACAAGGTGCAACATTTGTGTTGACGAACGCGCCAATTGCAATGCGAATGGGTGAAATCAATACCCTCGCTGAAAAAACTGGTTCTACGATCATTCCTGCGGATGCCACAAGTATTGAAGATCTTGAAAAACTTATCGCTGAATCAATGACTATCCTTGGTGGTAAAATAGATTTTATTTTACACTCTATAGGAATGTCAGTGAACGTAAGAAAAGGAAATCACTACACCGACCAGAACTATGATTACACCATGAAGGGATTGGATGTATCTGCGTTATCTTTTCATAAAGTGATGCAAACAGCGAAAAAATTAGACGCCATGAACGATTGGGGTTCTGTTGTTGCACTAACGTATATTGCAGCTCAACGCGTGTTTCCTGATTACAATGATATGGCAGATAATAAAGCGTACTTAGAATCCATTGCGCGCAGTTTTGGTTACCATTTCGGAGTAGAGAAAAAAGTTCGGGTCAATACCATTTCGCAATCGCCAACAATGACAACGGCCGGAAGTGGCGTTAAAGGATTTAGTGAATTCATTTCGTTCTCAGATAAAATGTCACCTCTTGGAAATGCAGACGCCACAGCTTGCGCAGACTACTGTATCTCCTTGTTCTCTGATCTTACCCGATACGTTACGATGCAAAACCTCTTCCACGATGGAGGATTCTCGAATACCGGAGTTACTACTCAGGTAATGGATAAGTTTGCTGAATAAGTGAAACCAATCACCTTTTCCTCGTTTGGTATATTAAAGAAGGAAATGAGGTATATTTTTCTTTTATTATTTTTCAACGCAGTTGCTAATGCTCAGCCGCTGACGTTAAAAAAGACTGGAGGAGGGCTTTTCAGTCTAGGTGCTCGCACAACTATTAGCACCTTTAATCATGGTGAATTCGGTAATGCTGGTTTTGGACTTGGGGGTCAGTTTCGCGTACAACTGTCCGATCGTGTGAATACCGATTGGTTTTTAGACTACATTACCAGTGACTTGGATGATTTGGCCTTCAGAACCGATTACCACATTGGATGGAGTGTCCTTTTTTATCCGCTAAAACCAAAGGAACGCCAGGTTGTTAAGCCTTACATTCTTGCCGGGCATTGTTTCGATTACACGGTATTAAAAGAAAATACCGATTACACCAATCAATTAGACAGGTGGAGTTCGGCAGTTCAAGCTGGCATTGGAACGCATTTCAATATTACGCAACGAATGGATCTTTCTCTTGTCACACAATACATGATCCATTTAGGTACCCATATTCATGCGGAGCAACTTGCAAATGAAGTTGTATTTACGGAGGAAAAAGGAGCTAGTCTTGAAGGTCATTTATTGATCCATATTGGACTGAATTATAAAATAGGGGACTTATGGTAAGAAGTATGTTAACATTCCTCTTGTGGTTACATTCGATCCTTTTGGTTGCACAAACGGATTACATCCGACCTGGATTACTAAAAACAACCGCCACCATTAGCCCGTCTTTGATGCTCAATCACGATGTGCAGAATATTTACCTTTCTGGGTTTTTTGAAGTATATACGGATAAACGAATCAGTTTACGTGGGGATGCCATGTGGTATGTAGATGGTGAGCGATCGTCCGGAGATTTAATTTTTGATCGTGGGTTGCGTTTATTTTATGGTGCATTCACTCACATAAATAAGTCGAATTGGGATGTGCATTTCGGACTTCAACCTGGATTAACTATTGTTCAACCACACGTTAGTTTAAATCCTAATCGCACCTTGCAGGCAGCACCCTCGGTGGCTGTTCATTTAGGAACGACCTATTATGTATGGAAAATCTTCCATTTTTATTTCGATGTTTCTTATGTAAAAAGTACATTAAGGGGGTTGAATGTCGGATCAATGGCAACGGATGAATTGTTGTTTTCTGCTGGACTTG
>JBILNH010000249.1:0-2537 GCA_044375095.1 Crocinitomicaceae bacterium | reverse complement strand
ACACATCAACACCATTAAACCCAAAAAGAACCTATCAATTGAATAAGCGGTAGCGCAACAGACAATACATTACACGAATTCCGTCTTTCCAATTGATTTTCTTACCTTCTGACTTATCCCTTGCTGCATAAGATATAGGCACTTCCTTGATTTGAAGTCCTTTTATTTTTGCCAGTTTGACTGTGATTTCAGGTTCAAAACCGAAGCGATTTTCCTTTAAATGAAGTTGTTTAATAATTGACGATGGCATCAGTTTGTAACAGGTCATCATATCGGTTAGCTTGATTCCCGTGAAGATATTAGATAGTCGGGTGAGTAGACCATTCCCCATAATGTGCCACCAAAATCGGGTGTTCGAATGCCTTGCTTCAAGAAAACGTGAACCATAAATGACTTGAGCATCTAATTCGTTTAACCCTTTTAAAAGTGCATTGATATCATTCGGGTCGAGTTCTAAATCTGCATCTTGAATGACGATGTAATCGCCTGTGGCTAATTCAATTCCTTTGTGAATAGCTGCCCCTTTTCCTTTATTCAGAGGTTGATGAAAAGCACGAATGGCAGTTGTGGAATAATGAGCAATAAACGCGTCGATTCGTTTGCCAGTCTGATCACTTGAACAATCATTGATCACAATAACTTCTTTTTCTGGATGACCAAAAAGAGGTAGTTCCATCACACGCTGCAATACTTCTTCAATGGTAGACTCTTCATTGAATGCTGGAATAATAATGGAAAGTTTTGTGATTTGCATGATTTTGTGTCCACTAAGGTAGCAAAATCATGTGTTACCCAATTCTCTATGGAAATGAATTGTTGCTTAATGCAGAAAATGTACCTTTGAAACCAATGAGTAATCGTTATTTTATCGCATTGATTGGGTTAATACTAATGCTCACTCAAATGATTGTTAGAGACACTGATGATCGCTTTAATCGACCGATTAATGGCGATGCAAAAGGCTATTACGCTTATTTACCGGCTATTTTTATCTACCATGATCCGACTTTCTCCTTTATTCATTCGATAGAGAAAAAATACTATCCAGAAGATGGATCGCAGTTTAAGGATTTTCTCAATGAACAGCCAAATGGGCGTCAGGTGAATAAAACCTTTCCTGGAATTGCCATAGGCTACGCTCCTTTTTTTGGATTGGCCTGGCTTTTTGCCCAAATAGTTGATTTTCCAGTTGACGGTTATTCACTTCCCTTTCAATGGAGTATTGTTTTAGCTCAGTTGTGCTTTGTTCTTGTAGGATTGTATTTTTTGATTCGCTGTTTGCAGCTTTATGAGATTAAACGTCAGGTAATACAATGGGTATGTTTTGCCGCCTTGTTTGGGACCAATACCTGGTACTATGTGGTGTACGACCAGTCGGTCAGTCATGTATTCAATTTTATGCTTGTCACAACATTTATTTTTGTATTCACTAAATGGCTGAAATCGGCTCAGTTGAAATTTGCTGGTTTTGCTATGCTCATTCTCTCAATACTTATAATTAGTCGACCTACCAATGCATTGATCCTTCTTTTTCTCCCTTTTTTAGGGAAATTGAATAACGTATCTTTCAGAGAAATGTGGATCATGATTCTGCGTTTGATGGAGTTCGGCGTGCTTAAGTATATTATACTAGCCATTTTGGTGGTAAGTCTTCCTCTTGTACTTTGGAAATGGCAAACCGATTATTGGCTCGTTTATTCGTATAATGATGAAGGATTTCAATTCTTAAAACCGCATTTTTTGTCGTTCTTATTTTCCTATCAAAAGGGATGGTTAGTTTGGAGTCCATTAATTGCAATTGCAATAGGTGCATCGTTTACGCATATTACAAAATCAAATCGGTTGGTAAATCTTCTTTTTTACCTGCCTTTACTTGCCATAATTTATGTTTTTTCTTCATGGTGGTGTTGGACGTATGGTGCAGGTTTTGGTCAACGACCTATGATTGAGTTTTTACCATTTCTGGTTTTATTTATTGCCGTTACCTTTTCATTTAGGCAGTTGAATTTAGTTTCCCTGTTCATGATATTACCATTGAGTTTTTTATCTGCTTTTCAGGGGTATCAAATTGCGAATAGTATTGAAGTAGGGGGGGAAACAACAATGAAGAGTTATTGGAACCACTTTTTGCAGTGGAAAAAGGATGAGCCTCAAGTTCATTTGGCTGATTCGTTGAAATTTGTCAACCGTTCCGATTGGCGAGGAAATATTCGGTTAGATGTCCAACACCCATTTTCATCAGCGGTGCAACTTTCGTTAGACTCGGCAAATTACATGTTGATTGTAAGTGCTGAGATAGAAGGTGAGCATAGAGATACGTCAACGCGAATTGTATTTTCCTCACGATCTGGATGGTACTATTCGAAATTTCTGGGGGATGATCTGTATGCCGGTGACTTGCGCAAACTAAGTTATGCTGTACCGTTTCAAACGAAAAAAACCGACACACTTGATGTATATCTGTGGAATGGATCAACGAACCAATCCTCCCGAATAAGAAGATTGTCAATAGAATCTTGGAAGTAAATTAACTAACC
>JBILNH010000005.1:0-43765 GCA_044375095.1 Crocinitomicaceae bacterium | reverse complement strand
GGAATGTGCGTTGATCAGAGTGGTTCCAACAGGACTATGCTTCGCATGGACCTTCGTCACAACGTGCAGTGGATCAACGCACCCTTCACTTCGTTCAGTAACGTATTTATTCAATATTCTCTCTCGCTCAAGTGTAACCACTTGGACTCGTTCGAATTGAATAAATACTATTCCTACGGAATGTGCGTTGATCAGAGTGGTTCCAACAGGACTCGAACCTGTATCTAAAGTTTAGGAAACTTCTATTCTATCCCTTGAACTATGGAACCTGATGGTGCAAAAATAACAATACAGACTGAATTTGTTTGAATCCCATTCTAAGTGTTCAAATCCTATTGAAACGAATCTACATGATAATGTAATAAGCTGCTTTTATGTTACGCTACCTTTTTGAAATGATGTAATCTTGTACGCCCACTATTGTTAAGCTATATTGTAAATCGTCAGCATAAAGTGGACCGTTCATAAGTTAAAACTTAGTTGGTGTTTCCATTTATTAATGTTTAAATTTAATTAATTATGGAGAACAACAAAAGAAAGAAACAGACAACTGAGAACTTCATCAAAGATGTAAGAAGAAAGACAAGAAGAATCTTTAGTTCTGAACAGAAGATCCAGATCGTCATGGAAGCCATGAGAGCCGAAATGTCTGTGGCAGAGATTTGTAGAAAATACTCGATTGCAGACGCTCAATTCTACAAGTGGAATAAAGAGTTCCTTGAAGCTGGAAAGAAGCGTTTAGCCGGCGATACAACGCGTGAAGCAACGAGTGATGAAGTAGCTGAACTTCGAAAGGAGAATCAACGCTTAAAAGAGATCGTTGCCGACTTAGTTCTGCGCTACGACATTGTAAAAAAAACCTTGGACATTTTGGAATAACAGACAAGTTCAAAAGGTATATGCGTTTTACAGTATCAGAAAAGCAGGAGTTGATCGATTTGGTCGTCCGATCCGATCTTGGAGTAAACCGAACGCTTCGTGAAATAGGCTTGAATAAGAGTACATTTTACAAATGGTACAAAGCTTATTCTGACTTTGGTGTTGAAGGCTTAGAACCAAGCAATCGAAGCTCCAGGAGACAATGGAACAGTATCCCTCAGGAACAAAAGAACCTGGTTGTGGAATTAGCTTTGGAACGTCCGGAATTATCATCCAGAGAACTGGCTTATCACCTCACGGATGAACAACAGATCTTCATCTCAGAGTCCAGCGTATATAGAATCTTGAAGAATCGTGGTCTGATCACTTCCCCTGCTCACATATTTATATCTGCAGGAGATGAGTTCACAGATAAAACCAAGTTCGTTCATCGCTACAATAATGAGCGGTATCATGAGTCTTTAAACAACCTTACACCCGCAGATGTGTATTATGGCCGCGGAGATCTCATTTTGAAGGAAAGAGCGAAGTTAAAAAGCCTCTCTTTGCATAACCGAAGAATGGAATATCAGCAATTTAAATTGACCGAAAAATCGGAAAATGCAAAAAATAGTTTAGTTTTGAATTAACACGAAACCCCAACTAAGAAAAAGTCCACTTTAGTTTGAAGACGTACAAGCTATATAACATGCAAGATCAATCAGTATCCACTACTGACGTGAAAAATGTACTTTCTTTAGATCAGGAGAAGGGTAATTTTCTTTTTGCCATTTCAGGCGGAATAATTCAACTTTTTTGGACTTTTTTCGATCAATCGGTAACGCCGGATCATTGGGAGTTACTGATGTATTTTAGGGTGTTTACGTTTATTCTACCAATTGCCCTTTATTTTTTCCGCAGAAAAATAAAGCTCTCTTCTACTTGGTGCTTGTTTCTGGTTACTTTTTCAATTGCTGCTCTAACTGGTTTTGCTTCCAGTCTAATGAATCTTGATGATTTTCGCCAGTTTTCAATTGCCTATGTCATTTTATTTGTCGGAATTGGTATGCTCGTTACATGGGAATGGACATATTCCGTTTGGTTTATGTTGGTGTCATTTTCGTTTACAGTGTGTGCATTTTATATGAATAGCACGATTCCAGTGCAGGATATAATGGCAAACGGAGGGTTTTCTACAATCTCGGTTGCATGTTTAGGCATGATCATGATCTATTCGCGCTACCGGTCGCGTTTTAATGAAGTAAGGTCGCGATTGGAATTGGCAAATTCAATTGTAGTTGTAGAATTAAAAACACGCGAAAACAATGCGTTGAATGAACAATTGCATCAAAATGAAAAAACAGCTTTGGTTGGAGAAATATCCTCATCTATTGCACATGAATTGAATACTCCTTTAGCCGTTGTTCGAAATGCTTCACAGGCGCTTACAGAGTCCGTTGATCATGTAGTGAGTTTAGTCAATAATGCAAATAACTATTCCCTTTTAACCGAAATTCTAGAACAACTTTCTGCACGACCGTTTAATCCATCTTCGTTAAAACGAATCCGCGAAGTAAAACGAATTAAGGAACAATTTGAATCAGCCGGATTGTTGTTAGGAGACCAATTGCTGGATTTACTTTCTATTTCCGGTGTTACACATGAGGACGATGCCATTATCAATCGCATAGTTTCCTCTGAGGACCCTGTACGTATGATTAAATTGATCAAACATTTGCGTGATATTCAATTAATGAATCAACATGCATTAGCAGCTGTTAACCGCACCTCTACAATAATTAGCGAGTTAAAATCTCTTGTCAATTCAACACGTATCACAGAAAAGAATACAGTTGATGTGAAGGAATCCATTGAAAAAGCTTTGCGCATTCGTAAACAGAATGGTAAGTTAATCGGGAAAATTGAACTTGATCAGGGTGTTCAATTGTTCGTTTTCAATTCTGAAATTGGTTTGCTCCAACTATGGTTAAAGTTGTTTGAATTGTTATTACCATCAACTGAAGATGTTCAAGCAGAAAAACTAGCTATACATGCAGTTATAGACGACCGCGATATTAAAGTTGTATTTACTGGGAATTCAAGGTTGAACCATGGTGCTAAACAACTTTACCAAGTTAATTCCATCTTTCAGCAAACTTCAGATGATCTCTATGATTTCAATCTCAATATGCTTCGTACGCTAATTGCAGAGCTTCATGTTGAAATTGACGTTCAGGAGGAAGAAAATTCGTTTAGTTTACATGTGACGATAAGGAAGCAGCTCAAATAATGGGCATCCTCAATTAATGCGTTACATTATTTGTGTTCTCAATAAACAAATAAAAGAGACAGTTTGTAATGAAGTCAACTGCTACTGCAATCCAACCTTGTACTTACTCCACCTCACGTCGGGGTGGTAATAATCAGTTGAGATGATTTGAGCTCCGGAACGTTTTGCGGCATTGAAGCGGCTGTAATCGTTGGTTCTGGATTCGTGCGTACCTGCATCTGAGCGCGTCCGTACGATGTACATTTTTGCAAGCTCTGCGATTTCTACTTCATGTCCTCTAGGCTCATTTCGGATTACAAAAGCTGTCTCATCAGACGAAGGCGAGCCGTAAGTGAAGAGTAGATGTGTTGATGAAAAACGTTCGTATTGGTCGCCTTTGCCATCTAAGATGAAAATGAACTTTCCAGCCAATTCGCTAACGAATGGCCAGCCGGTTGTAAGCAATCGTTCTTTTACGGTGGAAAAAGATGCACGCAAATCAGCTGGAGTAAAGCGCATGTTTTCGGGTAAAACAGACCGAATTTCTTCATCAAGTGCACAAAAGGCGAGCGAATCGTATGGGATACTCGCTTTGAATCCAACGAAACGCAAGGCCTTAGAGAAGGTTCCCGGTCCATCTGCTTTAGGTTCAACGTTGACAAAAACAGGATCGTGATCAGGATGTTGTGAACTCCACAATTTCAATTCCTCTAATACCTGACGAAAGGTTAAGTAGTTGGTTTCGAAATCGACGTCTGCAATATGCAACACTTTAAATCCTGGTTTATTCATTACTTCACGATGCACGCGTTGCCGTAATCCAGATAGAAATAAATTAATCCGACGACGGGTAAAATGTCCGCCTTTGGGATCGTTATAAATATCAATTTCGATTCCGCGAACGGCAAATGAGTCAAATTGAACAGGAAGGGAAACGTGGCCATAATCCAGCTGCGACGGATCGTTTTCAGGTCCCAATTGTTTTTTTAACCTGGAAAGTAAGCGCAACACTTTTGGATCAGGACGTTTTTTGTAACTGTTGTGAGAAGCTATGACTTTGCGCTCGTTTAATCTCACCTCACCTTGAGCCATGCAACATGAGTAGTTGGCAACAATGATGAAAATAAGCAGTAATGGGCGCATGAGCGAAGATAGGGAAAGAAGGTGGAAGTTGATTTGAAAAATCAACAACACCTGTTTTTAGTTTAGAAATGACAAAGGATTCAGCTATCGTAACTCGTCAAATCTCGATACATCAGCCTTGGGCTGACACTCGATTTGACTGTTAAGTGCTGAATTTCCGTCTTAAAAACACCTTGTAGGCTTCTCTGAGTAAAATACGCTCGCTCATGAGCTGTAAAAACTCAGGTTCGGTGGTGAGTCGTAAGAATTCCTTTTCAGGCAAATCAATGGTGTAGAGCAATTGCAACAAACGCGTTTCTCCTTCTTTCATGAGTTCAATCAGGCACTCACCAATCTGCTGTTCAATCTCGTCAATGGAATGTGGTTCTATCGTAAAATCAGCTGAGAAAGAAAGGTTGTATTGTGCAAAGTCCTTGGCAAGTTGTTTTTGCGTATCCATAGCGAATTGACCGTCGCTGAAATAAAGATCAAGCTCATCCGGAGGAAGAAGGTACTGCATAGTCGATGTTTGTTCAAAGGTAACCGTTTTTGAAACGGAATCCACCGAACTAATCCCTTCACTCAGCGGAAGAATTGAAAAATCAGTTTACGCTATTTGATACCAATATCTGCTCATGAATCGCATCCCACAACAATATGCGGTGCTCAAGTGCGTCTTTAGCAACTTGTATGGCTTCCATCCATTTTTGGTTGTCCTGCCCGCATAATTCAGATACCATTAACAAAGATAAAGGTCCGTGTTCATCTCCATCAACTTCAATATGACGATCGAGGTAATACCTCAGTTTGGAATACTGCGCGTGATCGACATCAGACGACTGAAGAATGGACAAAAACAATTCAGGTATAATATCTTCGCGACCAAAAGTGAAGACGGACGCAATAAGGTGTGGTTGATTGCTGTGAATGACGTCAAATGTGAACCGAACAAATCCTTTAATGCGGTCATCGCAGTCGATAGAGTCAATCGCGAGATGAATCGATTTTGTATCGTGTAATTGTGTTAAAAAATGCTGTATGTTCGAAGTGTCAGCGCCAATCTGTTTCATGGCTTCTAAATACATCACAAAATGGCTCTTGTACTCTCCCAATTCATTCACATCACTTTCTTCACCCAGAACGATTTCATTGATGAATCGCGCCAGTTTTGGGTTTGACTTAGGTACCCAAGGAACATCAACTGTGGTGAAATGGCGCTGTAAACTTTTTACAAGTGACATAAAGTCCCAAACAGCAAACACATGTGCCTCCATAAATGAACGTATACCTTCCATACTGCTCATTGCCGTATAAACCTTGTGGTTTTTTAGTTCGTTTCTTAGGTACTGCGTTTCTTCCTGAATAAATTGACAGTTCATGTTTTTTTAATGCGTTTAATGGGTTGCAAAGTTAAGTATTTGGAAAGGATTTAGCATCTGTTGGAATGCGTTATTGGGTAACACCTGTTGGAGGTATATGGTTCAGTAAAGTGACTTATTTACCTGTTTTTGATAGTTTGAACGTTGTAACAACATTCAGTTAATAAGTTATATTCCTCGTTGGCTGATTCAACACGTGCTAAGTTAACTTTGTTAATAGGATGAAAGCAAGGATTATAACAGGATTGAAGTGGTTCCTTGGAATCGTGTTGTCGTTGTTTTTGCTGATTTCCGGTGGACTCTATTTTTTCAAAGACGAGATTATTGGGTATGTGGTAAAGGAAGTCAATCGCCACTTGAACGCCAAAGTTGCGGTTAAAGAGGTAGACCTTACGTTTTGGAGCACATTTCCTTATGTTTCAGTAGATTTTAACGAAGTCTTTATTCAAGATGCGCTAGCTGGAGCTAATTCAACTGATACACTTTTATACAGTGATCAAATTCGATTAAAATTCAACGCTAAAGATGTCTGGAACGAGCAGTATTCCGTAAAATCTATCGCTGTTGCACCAGGAAAATTGAACATCCGGATCAATGAAAAAGGAGAAAATAATTATTCCATATTTAAAGAATCGGAGGACAGCACTGCCTCAAACGTTGCTTTTCAATTGCAACAGGTCGACCTAACGAATGTGGCTGTAAACTATTCCAATGAAGCTACAAGTCAAGTGTATGAAACGGCTGTGGAGGATCTTTCCTTGCAAGGAGATTTCAGTTCATCATCCTTCGTGCTGCATGCTGCAAGTCGTTTGTATGTAAAAGCGGCGAAAAGTGGACAGGTAAATTTGTTGTCAGATAAACAGCTCGCATTCGATATTGATTTGAATGTGGACAATACCAAAGATGAAATTGCCATTCCAAACGCACGTGTATTTGTTTCTAATCTACCTTTTGAATTGAGCGGTAAGGTGACACCCGATACGCTTGATTTTGCGTTTCAAGCAAAGGATATTCAATTGGTAGATTTGGTCAATCAGTTTTCATTAGATGAGGTGGAAGACGTTAAACGCTTTGAGGGAAAAGGAAACGTACAGTTCGATTTGCGGTTGAATGGTACGAATTCAGCAACTGATCCGGTTCAAATCCAATGCGATTTTGGCATTCAAAAAGGTGAAATCACGGAGCCAGAGCGTAAGCTAAAACTTCGGAATATTTCATTGAAAGGCACATACAGCAACAAAGGGGGCGCTGATAAAGAGTACTTGAAACTTAACGGTGTTCGTTTCCAAACAATCGGAGGTCCGTTTGCTGGCAACCTGCTGCTGACCCATTTCGATCAACCACGTTTTCAAGGACAGGCGAGAGGTGCATTGAATTTAAAGATGCTTCATGCGTTGTTCCATTTGCCACATATTGAGCAAGTGGGCGGAAACATTGGCTTGTTTGCTGATTTTGATGTGCAAACTGAAGTACAGCCGAATGAATCGCTTGATTATACTATCAAACAATGTGAGGGAGAATTGGAGTTGCGCGAGGTGAGTGTAAAGCTTGAAGGCGATAAACGCACATTTAAAAACGCCAATGGGCTGTTTTATTTGCGTAACGATGAAGCTGGAATTCATGATGTACGCGTCACGATCAATCGAACAGATTTGCGCTTAAATGGGGTCTTTAGAAATATTGTGGGGTATTTTAAACGGAATGGTAACCTCAATGCAGATGTGGATATTCGCAGCCGTAATATTGATGTACAAGATCTTGGAACATCTACAAAAGAGGAAAAAATCCAGGACGGTAGAAGTTTTGTGTTACCAGAAAACATAGATGCACGGGTATACTTGAATGTAGGGCAGCTCTCCTATGAAAATCATGAATTTCAGGAGTTAGAGGGCAACATGAATTACGCGAAAAGACGTTTCTATTTCCCTTCCTTGCGCTTAAAAACAGCAGGAGCACAAGTCAATGCGGATCTCACGATAGAAGAGCGGGCACCTGAAATTTTCCATATTTCCACGCATGCAGCGTCTGATAATATTCAATTCAAATCATTGTTTCGCGAGTGGAACAATTTTCAGCAGGAAGCAATCAATGAGAATAACGTTTTTGGAAAAGCGCAGGCTAAAGTCGCATTTGAAGCGCCGTTTGATTTGCGATCAGGTGTTATTTCGAAGTCGATAATTGCGCAGGTTTACTTGAAAATTACCGATGGTCGACTGAAAAACGTCGATGCGTTCAAGTCGATAACCGAAAGCCTCAAAACAACTGCTTCGGCAAAACTGATCATCGGAAAAGAGAACATTGCCGGATTGGAAAGAAAACTCTTGGATTTATCCTTCGAGACCTTGGAAAATACATTTACCATCCGCAACGGTCGATTGGAAATTCCGTTGATGACCATTCAATCCAATGCCTTGGATATCGAGGCATCCGGTACACATACATTTGACAACAGAGTCGATTACCGTTTAGCCTTTCGATTCCGTGATTTAAAGGAACGACAAGCATCTGAATTCGGCCAAGAAATCGATGATGGAACCGGAATGCGGGTGTATTTGCGTATGACTGGACCAATGGATAATCCGACAATTATTTGGGACAAAGCATCGCGTAAAGAACAGGCCAAAGAAAATCGAGAGGCAGAAGCCGCCAATGTGCGATCCATGCTTAAATCAGAATTTGGACTTTTCAAGAACGACACAAGCGTGAAGCAATACCAACCTGTTAGTAAACCAAAAGAGGAAATCATCATCGAATTCGGAGGAAGCAACACGAGTTCACAGCCGAAAAAACAGGAAACTGTTCCACAGTCGAAACCGCAAAAAGACACGAAAATCAAATCCAAATTAAATACCTGGAAACAACAATCCGAACAGGAGAAAAAAGAGGAAGTTGAATTTGATTAGTTGACAAAAAGCTTTTCAGCGTTCAAGGAAATCATTCAATTTTGAACTTTGAACTTTGAACGTGAAACCCAGTTCAAATGAGTTCAAGTAGTTCAAGTTTCAAGTAGTTCAGGGTTCAAACGCCTACCGAGTGCAGGGGAGGCGGGAAACACTGTTCAATAGCTTCAAATGGCTCTCAATTCTATTTTTCTCAGATCTCAGTTCATATTTTCTCAGTTCTAATTTCCTTTTCTTTTTTTCTCTTCTTTCGCTGCTATCCATAGCTTAAGTGCAATTACCTACTTTTGTACTATGGAAAAATACACCAATGCGTTAATCAAGGAATCTTCGCCTTATTTGCTGCAACATGCGCACAATCCTGTTAATTGGGAAGCGTGGTCAGATGAGGTATTTGAACGTGCAAAACGCGAGAATAAATTGGTTTTGGTCAGTAGTGGATACTCAGCTTGTCATTGGTGTCACGTGATGGAACACGAGTGCTTTGAAAACGAAGAAGTAGCTGAATTGATGAATGCGCATTTTATTGCGGTAAAGGTCGATCGGGAGGAACGACCAGATGTTGACCAAGTGTACATGACGGCTGTTCAACTCATGACGCAAAAAGGTGGGTGGCCCTTGAATTGTTTCACGTTACCTGATGGTCGACCGATTTACGGGGGGACGTATTTCCCTAAAGAACAATGGATGCATATTTTACGGTCGCTTCACCACACCTTTACAACCGATAAAGATCGTGCGGAAGAATATGCAGAGCGATTGCATGAAGGCATTCAACAAAGTGAATTGATCACAACCCCCGCTGAATTAGCGCCATTCGATGAAGAAAAGTTGCATGAATTAGTGCTGCGTTGGGCGCATCAATTTGATCGTATGGAAGGTGGTGACAGCAAGGCTCCAAAGTTCCCGCTGCCGTCGAACTATGCTTTTTTGCTGCAGTATGCCATTCGGTTTGATCACGAACGAACGATGGAACATACATTGCTTTCGTTGAATAAAATGGCTCAAGGTGGAATTTATGATCAGGTTGGTGGTGGATTTTCGCGCTATTCTGTCGATATGTTATGGAAAGTCCCTCACTTTGAAAAAATGCTTTACGACAATGGTCAACTGTTATCGGTTTATGCAGCCGCTTTTTCCGTTACGAATGACCCAACCTTTTCACGTTTACTAAAACAAACGATTGACTGGTTAGCACGCGAAATGCATTCAGGAAATGGAGCATACATGGCAGCGCTCGATGCGGACAGTGAAGGGGAAGAAGGGAAGTTTTATTGCTGGACGGCATCTGAACTTGAGCGACTAATCGATTCAGAAAATGCGTGGTTGAAAGACTATTACAGTATCGGGCAACGTGGGTATTGGGAAGATGGAAAGTACATTCTGTTACGTTCTGTAACAGATGCTGCATTTGCGCAGTCGAAAGGGTGGGATGTATCAGTTGTACACCGTAAGGTTGACGCATGGAATGAGCGTTTGCTTGGCATTCGTGCTGAACGCATTCGTCCCGGAATCGATGATAAATGCCTGACTTCATGGAACGCGCTAACTTGTCAAGGACTTATTGATTCCTATGTTTCGACAGGAGAAGAGTCGTATTTGTTTTTCGCACTTCGTACAGGTCGCTGGATCAAAGAAGTTCAATGGCAATCGGACGGTAGTTTGTATCGAACACATAAGCATGGCATTTCCTCTATTTCTGGCTTTTTAGAGGATTATGCGTGCACAATTGAGGCATTTATAAGTTTGTACGAAGCCACGTTTGATCAACAGTGGTTGGATGATGCAAAGCAATTAGTGGAATACACAATTGATCATTTCTTTGATGAAAGCAGTGGAATGTTCTTTTATACTCGAAGTGATTCACGCTTGATTGCCCGTAAAATGGAGATCAACGACAATGTCATGCCATCAAGCAACTCGGTCATGGCAAAAAACCTTTGGAAACTCGGGCATTTTTACCGAAACGAAAACTGGTTAGCCATGTCACGACAGCAATTGGCGAATGTCTATGATGGAATGGAGCGATACGGTTCAGGGTATTCCAATTGGGCACAATTACTCGTTTGGATGACTTCGTCTTATTGCGAGGTTATTGTCATTGGTGAACAGGCAGTAGAACGGTTACGTGAACTCCGCAGAAATTACCACGTTGCGGCAGTTTTCGCAGGAGGTAAAACGTGCGATTTGCCTATTGCTGATGGAAAATCAGTTGAACATGAGACCACCATTTTTGTGTGTTACAATGGAGCCTGTTTGTTGCCTACGACTCGTATCGATGAGGCATTGATTCAATTGAAAACGGTCGGGTGAGAAGCGTTGGTCGATATGTAAGTAACCATTTACCAAGCAGTCCGTTTCGGTGGAATATGAGGTTGTTTTTTACCTGCGTTTCATTCGTCACGGCATTCCTTTCTCAAGCCCAGTTGTTCGATAACCGGGAAGGCAATGCATATGGTGATTTTCCCAAGTTTAATCGCGCGTTTATTCGAACGAATTCCATTCGATCCATCAAAGGGCATTACACTTACAAACGTCAGGGTGAAATCATGAAAACAACTAAATACACCTATATCTATACGTTTGACTCATTGGGTAGGTTGGCATCAACAGTTGAGAATCGGCAAGATGACGGCACCAAAGACACGGTTTGGACATGGTACAGCTACGATGATCAGGATAACCTTATTGAGTGGAGAAAAGGCAATCATACATCTTCTTCTTTTACCCGCAACACTTATGACTTGGAAGGCAATAAGTTGAGTATAACGAAGGGGCAGTATTATAAAAATGAATCCGGACAAACTGATCAAGTTCTTTTCGATACAGAAACATTGGTGCAAAGCCGAACGGCAAGCCAAACGACAACCCGATTTATGAATTCGTATAAATTGCCGTACAAAGAAGAGGTAGTAATCTACGACTCTTCTGGTTATTTGAACGAAAAATCAGCGCGTTACCTGATGACTTCTGGCAACGTTACTGAGCGATTTGCATATAACGATAAAGGCTTGGTTGCTCAGCGATCGGTTATTGAATCGGGCAAGGAACAACCGGTAGAGCGATTTGAATTCCACTACGATGACAACAACCAGTTGACAGAGCAGCACATTCACCGAAATGGGGTGTACGTAACCGAGATTGAATTTTTGTATAACGAAAAAACGCAGTTACTCACGTACATTATAACGAGAGACGTGGCAACTAATTCCCTGATTATTCTTAATATCTCGGATATTAGTCGGTTTTAGTAGAACGACCATTGCGATTTTTCAACCACGTATGTATACCAATTATTGGCAGGAGCATACAGTAATTGAAGTACAAGTCTTCCAAAGGAATTGTGATGATGCGCGCTCCGAGAATGTGCTCAGAATTGTACCAAACAACAGGTAAGTCTGTTACAGATCCGGTAAGAATGCCGTTTACGAGTAGGAAAGGAATGATGCATACCAAAAACGTAAAGACGAAGGATGCATACCATGTTACTTTGCGGATGTAGAAGAATCCAATCGTTAATAATGCAGCGATGCTACTGGCACTAAGGGTATACCACTTTTCGAGGTTGAATAAGCTAAACACCAATCCTGAAAGTGTAATTGCAAAAGCAAAGGATTGTGTGATCCTTGTTAGGTTAACTTTGGGAAAGTATGCAATGAGAACTTCATACACGAACACACACGCATAGGGCACGACAAGAAAGAAAAGAACTTCTTCAAGTGGAAGGTGACCAATTTTTATAGAACCGATGTATTGATCCGTGAATCCCCAAACACTATGTTGTGTAAAGTATTCGTCCCACGCGATAAACAGCAAACCGATACAAAAAATAGCTGGTAAGGCAGTTTTCCAATGGGTGTAGAAATGAACTTTTTTGTCGAATGAAAGAAAGAAAGGTCCAGCAATTGTACCAATAATGACCCAGCCATACAGACTCATACCTGTTTGGATTTTAAGGCAAAGGCTTTTTTCGCCTCAACGTAGTATTTACGCGGTACCCAAAGCATTCCGAAACATTCACCATCTTCTTTATTTTGGTGTTTGTGGTGCACTTTGTGTGCTTTACGAATAGCCATAAAGTAAGGCGTATCAATATCGCGTATCCATTTGAATCGGCGGTGAATGAATACGTCGTGAATAAGGAAGTAAGCAAATCCGTAAGCCGCTATACCGTACCCAAACCAAACAAAGAAGTATTGGTTGTATATGATGCCTAACATGATTCCCAACCAAGAAGGAATGGCGAAAATCAAAAAGAACACATCGTTTCGTTCAAAAATTCCCGACGATCCAACGTGATGGTCTTGATGAAAAATCCACATTGAACCGTGCATGAGGTACTTATGCGCAGCCCATGCACACCCTTCCATAGTTGCGAAAGCCAAAATAAGCACGAAAGGACCCCACCAATACATGACTACCAATTTAAAATTGTGAAGAATACAATCAGCAAGATAAACAAAGCTTTCGAGACTTTGTTCGATTCAATCAACTTTAATTTAAAACCAATCCACAACAAGGCCCACGAGATGAAAAACCAACAGACATAATTGTAAAAAGGAATGGCACCATTTTTCCAATTCCAGAAATCAATTTTCATAGCAACAGGTTCTATAAACGCATCTAAACCAGTCATTAACGCAGCTGCAAGCATCGATTTTAACCAGTTCCCTAGGTTGTAATGCACAAGGAATGATCCACTTGTCAATACCAACATCGCCCAATTGACACCAATAATCAGTGGGATTCCCATGACTTTCAATCCAAGATTTTCACCGTAACTGTATTCACCAAAGAGAAGTCCTGTGTGCACACCAATGTATTCTGCGATAAGTCCAGTTGCGTAACAAAGTCCAACAAACGCATAAAACAACCAACTACGGTCTTTGCGACCGACAACCAACACACTAAAAGAGAGTAGTAAATTGAAAAAGGAAAGCGATAAAAATTGCTCACGACTTGCGTCACGGAGGATGCCTATAGTTCCAACGGTATAGAAAATGACAAGAATCGCAATGAGCAATTCTGAACGGAACGTATTCACCGTTTTTTTCAGTAAGGCTATATTGGATATTTGTGGGTTCATTTCTTCAAACGGTAACAGGTGGCGTATTCAATTGTTTCAGCCATTGGACGAAAGTTAACAGAGAGTGCTTTTCTCACTTTTTCATTGGAATAACTCATGGTACGGTAAGCAGAAACTGCTGTTTCTCTGGTAATTGTGGGCGAATGTCCGCGCAACCGTGACACAATCCAGGAAAGTCGCCAAGCTAGTCCCGTTAGCCATTTTGGAGTGGATATATGTGGTGCTTTTTTGGACATTCCTTCCGCTATTTGGGATAGAATGTGTTTAAAAGGAAGGTTCTCAGCGATGCATAAGTACCGTTGACTTTCAATTTCGCTTTCCATTAAACGCAACATAATTTCGGCCACGTCTCGTGCATCAACGAATGCGTTTTGTCCGCTGGTGTAGAACGGTAATCCATTTTCAACGGTGCGAAACATGGTCATGGAACTTTCGTCCCAGTTTCCTGCTCCAAACAATACGGATGGGTTGACGATAACGGCTGTTAAACCTTCTTCAATTCCTCTCCAAACTTCTCGCTCAGCAGCGTATTTAGAGTAGGCATATCCGCTATTCCCTTCGTCATCCTTCCAATGTGTTTCCTCCGTGGTGAGTGTATTCGGTTGACCGCCAATAGCCGCTGTGGAGCTTACGTGACACATTTTTCGAATACCTTTTTCAAGGCAAACATTAACCACATTCGCTGTTCCTTCCCGGTTGATTTTCATGACTTGATGAAAGCGCTGAGGATCAAAGGATACTAATCCGGCACAATGGTAGACATCATCGTTTTTTTCAATGTGTTCTTGAAGCGATTGAATATCTAAAATATCTCCTTTTATCCATTCGATGAGGTCCCAACGTTGCTCACCGTGAAGCGGATCAATGAGAAGGAAGAGTTGATGGATGTGTTTGACGCGCTCATAATCGCGGTAAATGGCGCGAATTTGTCGGTGACGTTCGGTAAGTGCCAACAATACATGACTGCCTAGTAAACCTGTTCCACCCGTTACGAAATCCATGGTGTAAAAATAGGATTTAATTCAGCCAATTCAGCCAATTAATGTGGGGAAAGTTCAGTTAATGGATCCCAGAAATGCGCTTCAAAATGGACGATTTGATTATCATTTACTTCAATTCCCTCAGCTTTTAGCAGTTGCTCCATTCGATCGGGAGTACTGAAGTGGTGTTTTCCTGTTAAGAGTCCAATGCGATTAACCACCCGATGTGCAGGAATATCCGGATGAACATGTGCGGCATTCATCGCATACCCAACCATACGACTCGATTTAGGTGTACCCAATGCTTTCGCGATTGCTCCGTATGACGTTACTCTACCATGCGGTATTTCTCGCACAATTTTATAAACGAGTTCAAAAAAGTCGGAATCTTTCATGTATCAAAGGTACAATCAAGTTGATAGCTTCCTTTAAATAGCACGTGTTTTAGTTGAGATTTTGTTTTCAGAAGTGTGAGGAATGCGGAATATATAGATTGAGAAAAAAGAAGGATTATTATTTTATCTTTGTCATATGTGGTTAACGTTTTTTTGAAATTAACCAATCTATAGTTTTCCTCAAGAACATAATGGAGAGCGTGAAATTTTAAAAAAGATTCAATTAAGAACAACAAATTAAAAAAGTTATGATGAAAAAGGTTTTTATTTTAGGAACGATGTTACTTGCATTTTTTGCAAATTCACAGAGTACATTTAGTGTTAACTCACCGCAAAGTATTGGTAATTTAAAAGTAGGAGATGCACATTTAGGAGGAACAATTTTTTATTTCTTCAAACAAGGTGACGCTAACTTTGGGAAATTTAAAGGTATAGTAGCGGCAGATTCTTACATTACAGAAAAACAATGGGGTTGTTCCGGAAAATTGGTAAACAATGATTTCGGAAACTCTGGAAAAATTGGGAATGCTGTCGTTAATCATTCTAAATTAATTACTGCAAATTGTCCTGGAGGTGCAGCTGCATTGTGCGAATCGTTGGAAATAAAAGGACAAAAAGGGTGGATATTACCAACTTCAAACGATTTAGTGGAAGTTTTCAAAGGACTGTGGATATTGAATCGTCCGGTTTATGCAGGTGTTTATTGGACTAGTGCCGATGCGAATGTGAATGATGCCATGGTTATCCAAGGTCAAATCATGGGAGACCGGAGCCTTAAGCCGCAGTTTACAACAAGAAAAAAGACGTTAACCGCGAATGTTTATCCTATTAAGTATTTTTAAATCGGTTATTCTGAAACGAATAAATGGTGTGGATAGAGTGGATGGATATAATTAATTAGCTCTTTATCCTTTTCTGAAATAAATCACTTCTAGCTTTCTGTTCGTTTTGTCCGAAGTAATATTATTACCTATGACAGAACGAACAAAGGTAGAATTAACCAATGTAGACTACTCCACCGTCACACTTTTCGCTAAGTTACGCGGCTGATCCACGTTACAATCGCGCATGACAGCTACGTAGTACGAAAGCAATTGCAATGGAATGGTCGCCAAAAGCGGAACGAGAAATTCGTTGGTTTCTGGTATTTCAATCACTTGATCTGCCATTTCACGGACTTGCGTATCACCTTCTGTGACGATGGCAATGACTTTTCCTTTGCGGGCTTTGACCTCTTGGATGTTAGACACTACTTTTTCGTAAGAATTACCTTGTGTCGCGATCACAAAAATCGGCATGTTTTCATCGATTAAGGCAATCGGACCGTGTTTCATTTCTGCTGCCGGATATCCTTCAGCGTGTATGTAAGAGATTTCTTTCAGTTTAAGTGCGCCTTCTAAAGCAACCGGGAATGAACTTCCCCTTCCTAAGTACAAGGCGTTCGTTGCGTCTTTGTATTCTGCCGCAATTTGTTCGATCAAGGCGTCCTTCTCAAGTACTTTTTTCACTTTCTCCGGAATCGCCTCTAATTCAGCCAATAATGTACGGAATTCTGTTTCGCTGATCGTTCCTTTTTTGTGCGCGAGTGACAATGCCATTAAGGTCAAAATCGTTACTTGGGCTGTAAATGCTTTTGTGGAAGCCACTCCGATTTCAGGACCGGCGTGTGTATATGATCCGGCGTCTGTAATGCGCGAAATGGATGATCCAACCACATTGCAAATGCCTAAAATCGTTGCGCCTTTTGATTTTGCTAATTCTAGAGCTGCAAGCGTATCTGCTGTCTCACCAGACTGGGAAATGGCAATAACGACGTCATTTTCACTCAAGATCGGGTTGCGGTAGCGGAATTCACTGGCGTATTCCACCTCTACGTTTATCCTTGCTAAATCCTCAATAAGGTATTCTCCTACCAATCCGGCATGCCATGACGTACCACAAGCGACAATAATCAGTCGGTTGGCATTGATCATTTTTTGCTCGTACTCACGCAATCCGCCCAGTGTTACCCATGCTTCATCGGCATTTAGTCTACCACGAAAACAGTCGTGAATGGAACGAGGTTGTTCGTGAATTTCTTTGAGCATGAAATGTTCGTAGCCTCCTTTTTCAAGCGCCTCCAATTCCAATTCCAATTGCTGGAAGAAAGGTGTTTTTTCCTGATCAGCAATCGTGTATAATTTTAATCCTTCCTCAAGATCAATTACGGCAATTTCTTCGTCATCTAAGTAGACGACTTTCTTTGTGTATTCGACAATTGGTGTCGCGTCAGATGCTAGGTAAAAATCTCCTTCTGTTCCAACTCCAACAACTAACGGACTACTTTTTCGGGCAGCCACGAGTCGATTAGGGTAATCTTCCGAGATCGCAACTATCGCATAAGCTCCATGCACTTGGGAAAGGGCTAAACGTAAGGCTTCACCAAACCAAACGTTTTCTTTTTTGCTAATGTAATCAACCAAATGAACAACAACTTCAGTATCTGTTTCGCTCTGAAAAACATACCCTTTACTAAGTAGTTCACGCTTCAGCACATCGTAATTTTCAATGATTCCATTGTGAATCAACGCAATTTTTCCGTCCATTGACAGGTGCGGATGCGCGTTAATATCAGATGGTTCACCATGCGTCGCCCAACGTGTATGCCCGATTCCAATATGTCCATTAAGGTTTTTATCATGAGCGAACTCTTCAAGGTTGGAAACTTTCCCTTGGCGTTTGTAGTTATTGATTTTACCCTCTTCCAATAACGCGATTCCGGCGCTATCGTATCCACGGTATTCTAATCGCTTAAGTCCTTTAAGAATAATCGGGTATGCTTGTTTCTTTCCGATATAGGCAACAATTCCACACATATCTAAAACTCAGTATAAGTGATAACTAATCTAGGTTTCTTTTTATTGATGGTCATTGGACCATTAAAAATGACGCGTTCTGCCGAAGTAATAAAGAAGCGCGGTGAGATGTACAATTCGGTTTTATCGAATCTTCCGGATACATAAGCCTGCATGAAGTTGCGGACATTTACGACATACTGCTTATTGAAAAAGTCCATTAATCCGAAAACACCAATTCCTGATAGTGCATCATCTACCTTTGCTGAAATGGTTAATTCTGTGCTTGGAATGTACTTCGATCCCGTTTGGTATTGAATGGGTAATAATAGCTCTGCTTTATGGATTACAGCGTTTTTCGGTAGATTTTTGATACTCGGCATGTTTACAACCGCACGTGATCTAAACGCTTGGCAATAGTATTCTTTCATCCCACTGACCGTATCGTTAATTACCGTTTGTACTGGTGTGCCGGCATTCGTTATATCGACGTGATTGAAGTCCGCACAGTCGGTGTTGATTAATAAATCGTACGTTTTGTCTAGTCCGTCTTGGCGGTAATAAATGGTCATTTTAGAAAGTGGATCGTTCAGATTGAAATAGAACACACCACCTTTTCCGGCTGGTTGACCTGGATTATTTACCCGAACATGTAGTCCTTTAAAGTAATTCGTAAAATTCTCAGTGGATGAAAACACATCGCTTCCCGACTGGGCTTCAATCATGAATTTTTTACCAAAGGAATTTTTAAGCCGAATACGCAACTGTGTATCGACCGTATCACCGCCTATCGACGTTACGCCATTTGGATCGGGTTTAAACGCTTGATAATTTGGTTGAATTAAGGACGTTGGATACACATTTTTGGTAGTGAACTGATAGTAGGTCGAATCCAGGTGAATATCTTCGCTCATCTCAAAAACTTGCAACGTTTGTTTGTAAAGGTCTCCTGTAAAACCGACATATTCAAGACCTAGAACCACCGAATCGATGGTAATAGTAGATAAGTCACCAAAATCTGGATTTAGTCCGGAAGGAACAAGTTGCGTGTAAAAATTCGCGTTTACATTTCCGAACTTCGGGTCGATATATGATCCAAGTACAGCAAAAGCTGGATTATCAGTAATGACTGAATCCTCCGCAATCGTATACGTTTCGAGTTGAAACGTGTCAACTTGTGCAGAGTTGAGTAAATTATTTTGATCGAGATCGTTTAATCCCAACGAACTGTCTTTCTTTTTACAAGAAGCGACCAGAACTAGTAGGAGTAAAAAAGTAGCGGAAAGTTGAATAACTCTCCGCCACATGAACATCTTGTGTTGCAGCATCTTATATAAGGACGTTTGCTTCAATTACTTTGTCAAAAAATTCGGAGAATACTTTTGTCTGATTCTCTTCAGGCACGTATGCTTGTTTTAAGCATGTTGCTTCGTCATAAATCGCCTGAAGTTCTGGTGACAATGTTTCACTTGCAACCGTTATTCCGTCAACGTATTTGCTGATCACTCGTGTGATGTTTTCACAACTCGTATCGCTCATAGCGTTTACAATTTCATCTTCGAAACCGTCAAATTTAAGTTTATCAGGAAAACGAACGTCCCAATTCGTGTTAAATGTGTCGTTGTATAAGTTATACACCACTTTGGTATTAGCGAAATGCGGATCTTTGGCGTAAATCTTCTTCACGTACAACGCCATAACGGTCGTCATCCAACCATGGCAATGGATCACATCCGGCTGCCATCCTAACTTTTTAACTGTTTCGAGTACACCTCGACAGAAAAACATGGATCGCTCATCATTGTCCGCGTAAAACGCACCTTTTTCGTCCGTAACCGTATGTTTACGTTTGAAAAACTCATCGTTGTCAATGAAGTAGACTTGCATTCGTGCCGGGGCAATTGAAGCTACTTTAATGATCAGCGGGTGATCGTTATCATCAATAATCAGGTTCATTCCTGAAAGGCGAATCACCTCATGGAGTTGATGCCGTCGTTCATTGATTGAACCAAATCGAGGTGTAAAAACCCGAATTTCTTTTCCTGATTCTTGTATACCTTGAGGCAAACGACGAGCAGTGTGCGACAATTCTGTTTTTGGTGAGAACGGGAAGATCTCTTGGGAAACAAAAAGAATTTTCTTTTTCTCCATGCAGTATGGGATTCGTAAAAAACAATACAAAATTACAGAAAAAATCGCGCATCATCAACAAAAACAAATAGTTTTGTCGCTTTTGAACGAACGATGACGGTTTGTAGCGACCTGAATACATTGAATGGATACTTAGAAAGTTCCAGAGAGGCTGGATTGACCATTGGGTTTGTCCCAACTATGGGCGCATTGCACGAAGGCCATTTAGCTCTCGTTCAAAAGGCAGCTGAAGAAAACCAAACGGTCGTAGTCAGTATTTTTGTGAACCCGTCTCAATTTAATAATCCCAACGATTTAGCTACTTATCCGCGCACGTTAGAATCGGACATTGAATTGTTAAGACGTATAGAATCAGTTCTCGTATTTACGCCTGAAATCCAACATGTTTATCCGGAGTCGGATGATTTTCAACCAATTGAATTAAACGGATTAGATAAGGTGATGGAAGGTAGGCATCGACCAGGACACTTTGCTGGTGTTGTTCACGTGGTAAACAATCTATTTCAGTTGATTCAGCCAGACAGGGCTTATTTTGGAAAGAAAGATTACCAACAACTTGCGATCATTCGATACATGGTTGAAAAGCGGAATTTACCTATTGAGGTGGTAAGTTGTGATACAATTAGAAGCGATGAAGGTCTTGCATTGAGCAGTCGAAACATGCGGTTAACTGAGGAGCAGCGAAAAGATGCGCTACATATATATCAAACGTTACTGCTCGTTAAGGAACTTGCATTTCATTATACGCCTGAAGAGGTAAAAGCGCGTGCGATTGAATTTTTCAATCAAGCCAATCTTGAACTTGAGTATTTGGAAATTGCCAATGCCAAATCGTTGCAACCCTTAACAGCAGAATGGGCGCAATTGAGCGTCTGTTGCATTGCGGCTTGGTGCAGCGATGTACGTTTGATTGATAATTTAGAATTGAGGAACTAATTCTTTGATTTAGCGCCGTCAAACGTAAACTCCCTCGGGTTTATTTTTTTAATATTTAATGATTTTGGCGCTTGAATACCCGTTGATAAGTACATAATAAACTCCCGGCACAAATTCAGAAATATTCAGTGTCACTTCCTTTTCGTTTGCAACCAGTGCTATTAATTTTTTCCCTGAGGATTCTATCAAATCAACAGTTTGTATCGTGTTGATTGAATTTAAGCATTTAATCTCAAGTTGATTATTTGCAGGATTTGGGCTAATGAAGTAAGCATCACTGACTGCAGCTAATTCAGTTATATTTGCTTCCGCTAGACAGAAGGTTGTATCCGGATTCAATTCGATGTAACCTTGGGGCTCCAGGATTTTATTCGTGAAAGCACTATAAGTTAGTGGGTACCGACTGAAGCGGAATTGTTGATTACTTGATGGTGTAATGGTCGTATCGTATTGTGCGACAGGATTACCCATTTTCATTGGGTTAATGTATTCCCACACGATTTCTCCGGATCCATTTAATTCAAATGCTCGTCCTTCACGTCCTTCATTTATGAGTCTATTTCCGTTCGGAAGAATCTGAATTGCACCCAATCCAGTGGAGTAAAATGATTGCGGAGGATTGGCGGTGTACGTCCAATCGAAATTGCTCGGTGACCAGTCACCATTGGGTAAAAGGTTATACTGCCAAGTATACGTATCAAACACAGGGGAGAAAGTATGGACGGATGAATAATCAGGACCTACTTTATTATTGAATACAGTAACCTTTCCGAATTCTGGATGTCCGCTACTCAATGCTAAATCAACCCAATGCGCATCGTGCGGATAGAACAGCGTAGTTGGACCATTTCCACGATAAGCCGCAGGATTTCCAAATCGATAAATGAGGTCTCCGCCTTTTCCTACGAGTCCACCAGTATGACCTGCAGCTTCAGCTGTTGTGGTACTATGATCGATAATCCACACTTCATTGAACGTAGGTACACAAAGCATAATTTGATCCAGTTGTGGGTTGTAGTCAATGGCATTCGCGTGCATCCAATCTGCTGTACTGTCGTAATAAGTGTAGTTCATATCGATTCGGCCCGGATAATTTTCGACCACTCCATAGTTATCTTTTGAATTGTCAAAGTCTTGAATTAGGTGATCCCACGCATGCCATTCCCAAACGATTTGTGTGGTTCCTGTTAGCGTATCTGGTTGAAGCTCAACAATTTTCTCAGGCCATAAGCCATTTCCGAGTGCTCCATTACCCGTAAGTTTTGCTGGATTGCGTCCTGCAGCAATTGCTTCTGCATCATTTTTATATTCCCACACAATAGCTAAAACATTCCCATTAGGCAGGACTTCAATATCATGATGCATTCGCTGAGTTGAATCGTTAATTACTTTTTCCCAAAGAAGTTGGTTGTTCCAATTCCGAATTTCTACCTTTTCACCGCCACCACCTGCATGGATGAAGCTATTTGAAAGTGCATTTTTCCCTTTCGTAACATACAGAAGTCCGTTTTCTTTTAGTTGTATACCATTTCCCGGTTTATAAACTGGATCATCCCATCTGTGCACAATTTCTCCACACGCATTCAATAGGTAAACGTTTCCCTGGTTATGGGGATAATGAAGGTTGTATCCAACGCTTGACTGCGTGAAATCGTATGAAATTAGTCCAACGGTGTTTTGCTGTGCATCGATTATATGTACGAAAAGAAAAGCAAAAAAGAATGATGTTAAGTTTTTCATGGCAACAATATAAAATTCACGCAGATTAAGATGGTAAAAAAAAAGGAGAATCGCTTCTCCTTTTTATGTTTTTTGAATTAATGGTTCTTACATTTTCTGAATTAATCTAGTCATCAAGTCATTACCTGAAAACACACGTAATGTATACAAGCCTGTTGCCCAGTCTCCTGTTGGAACAGTGATTTTATTGTTTTCAATTACAGCGTGTTGTACGTAATGGATTCGTTGGCCAATCGCATTAATAATCTCAATTTGAACATTTTGATTATTCGGCTGCAAAAATTCAATGGTAAACTGCTGATCTGCAGGGTTTGGATAACAACTAATTCCGTTTTGATCCATTAGTTCATCCAATCCTGCACAACCCACCACTTCGATTGTGGCCACAGCACTGTTTGTACATCCATTTGCATCTGTGAATGTATAGGTAATATCTGTTAAACCGAGTGTTGATGGCACAAAAACAGCTCCAATCACATTATTCCCGCTATATGCACCATTTGCTGGGCTACCTCCTTGAAGGTTTACAGTTGCCAACTCTGTACATACCACACTATCATCTAATCCAATACTTACTTGTGGCAATGCATTTATAACAATTGTTGAAGTTGCTGTTGATTGCGGGCAAACTCCTGAAGCTGCAATAGTGTTTGTGATCACGTAGGTGTTCGGCGCACTATTCGCTAAGTTGATCGCCCCGCTTGTTCCGTTAATGCTCAATCCTGCAGGTGAAGCTGTAAAAGCTCCTGCACTTGCACCAGTACCTAATGAAAGTTGT
The DNA here is from genome assembly GCA_044375095.1 of Crocinitomicaceae bacterium. GTDB lineage: Bacteria > Bacteroidota > Bacteroidia > Flavobacteriales_D > Crocinitomicaceae > M0103. Next base: position 20,337 of record JBILNH010000005.1, on the reverse strand, counting down.
GGATTTGTTGCATTAATACAATACGTCGCGTTATCATAGCTGAAATCACCTGGAGTAGGAGCCGTAATTGTAATCGTGTATGTCGCAGTTGCCTGCGGACATGCTCCTGACGCTGGAATTGTATTGGTCACTGTGTATGTATTTGCCGCACTAGTTGCCAAGTCGATCCCTCCACTTGCTGCATTAAGACCAAGACCTGTTGGTGTTGCACTAAACGTACCAGCACTTGCACCAGTTCCGAATGTAAGTTGCGGGTTAGCCGTTCCTAAACAATAGTTAGTATTGTCATAGTTGAAGCTCGCAGTAGGTGAAGAAGTCAATGTAATGGTCTGAGAAGAAGTCGTTGGACATATTCCAGAGGTTGCATAAGTAACTGTATAACTTCCTGATTGACTTAAAGCGAGATCAATTTCACCTGTAGTGGCGTTAGCAAATACTAAACCAGCCGTTGACGAGAATTGTCCAGGAGATGAAGTTGTGGCTGTAGGATTAGATCCTGTGGTACAAATGGTATTCGACGCATAACTAAACGCAGGATTCGTATTCGGATTAATGGTAAGATTCAATGTAATTATTGAATCACAACCCGTTGCATTTGGAACAGTGTATGTAGCTGTGGTATTGCTACTTGTATACGTTTGTCCGTTAATCCATGTAAAACTTCCACAAGCGACATGCGTTGCGGTTGCAGTCGAATTCGAACATGTTATGAATCTTGGTCGAATGATTGGCGTAAAATTAAATCCTGCTAATAATGTATTCAACGGGGAAAATGCGCCATTATTAATGTTGGCATAAACTGTATTGGCGGTAAAAATAGAGTTTGCACATTGTAAGCCATAATTGTCGCCCGTTAGGTATTTCTCGATGCCAACAAAATATGTTCCTGGATTAAGTATAACCGGAGTTGCTGAAGCATTGATAATATCTAAGGTTAATACAGCGCCTGACGTATCTTGTGCAGTAAGTATATATGGGTTAGAGAAAGCAACGTCAGCAGTATTTTGTGGTACACCTGCAACTGTATTTCTTATCCTTACACGAACAGTATCACCTAAACCAGGAGCTCCTGTATACAAGAAGAATAAAACAGAGTCTAATGTGGTTGGTGTATTAATTGCAAAATTGTTACCTACTATGACACGAGTTCCAGCACCTGCTCCAATTCCTTGAACAGCGTTTCCGTTATCACGAGCATAAAAATTTTGCGTGATGGCTGTATTGTAGATTAAACTATCATTTGTAATGGTTCCTGTGTTTCCGGTGATTACATGCTGAAAACGGTAGTCACCTACTGTTGGATTTGCTGGTGTATATGCGCTTAAATTAATGGTTGTGGAAGCACCAGCAGCTAAATTCGTCGCAGCTCCCGTTTGAGTGTAAACAGGTGTGGTTAAGTTAGGCAATTTAAACACCTTTGTTGTTAGGGTAACACTTGCAGCCGCGCCAGATCCACTATTTGTTATCGTTGCACTCACTGGAAATGATGTCGCCTGATCTTTAGGTATTAAAGTATATTGTCCTGGTGTTACAGATGTAATACTTACTTCAGGCGTAAGAACTGTCAACTGTTGCAAGCGCACTTCATCAATGCCTAATGCTGCAGCCCACCCTGCGGCATCATTGTAGCGAAAAGCGATGGTAATATTGTTTTGACCAGCATATGCAGCTAAACTGAGAGAAAGGTCATTTTGCCACGCAGCATTTGTTGGAATTGTTGCAACAGTAGTCCAAGGACCAGCAGTTCCAGTGGTACTCACCTCAATTGTGGCAATTCCGCCATATGCGCCGTCGTGGAATATATCATAAAGTAAATTGACCCCAGCCATACCTGTAAAGTTCTGGGTTGGAAGAATTAATCGATCCGCGGATTTATTACAATTACATGCGTCATCATTCGTGTAAGCGAATTTTGTGCCCTGGATTGCCGCAGGAAATGTTACATAAGGCGAATTGGCATTTGCCGTAGTTCCTACATTATAAATTCCATCAGTGGAAAGTCCAGTTTCGGTCCAACCGGCAGGAATACCATTTGCTCCCATCGTTCCTTCAAACGTTTCGGTGAAGAAAATTTGAGCATTGGAAGAAAAGGAAAAAACGAGTAGAAGAACTACCCACAATTGACATTTAAAAAATCGTTTTGTCATAGCAGTATAATTAAGTGGTTTAAAAACTCCTCTAGAAGGATTTATGTTCGTACAAATATGAGAAACTAATTTTAAATTCCCTCACGTTGTTACAATTTATTGAATAATAGTTTCTTGGAATAACCTAATTCGTTAGTGACATACATTATGTAGCTTCCAGGAGGTATATTTTCGATGTCTATTTTCACCGTCATTAATGATAAGTAGGTTGCACAAAGAGGGAGTTGTTTACCTTGAAAATCCATCAAAGAGACACTTTTTATTGGGAACAAAGCGTCTAATGAAAGTTCATCACTCGACGGATTAGGGAACAGTGTTACCCAGTCGAATTCCTCCATCGGCTCATTTACCACATGGGCAATTTCACAGTTACTTAGGTTAAAATTCAATTCAATAGGATCAGAAGCAACAAGTGTTTTTCCAATAAACGCCGGATATTCGGGGCTATATTTTGAGGCATTGAAAATTGAATTAACTCCATTTTGGACAGTGTTTCCTTGTGAAATAATACCGGTACTTGTGACAGGATTTCGGTATAACCAAGTTATGTTGTTCAAGCTGTCTAGTTCAGTAAGGTATCCATTTTGTCCACTACATATTAACGTATTACCATTTGGTAAGCGCTTAACAGAAGATAATCGTCCTGAGTTAAACAATGGATTGGAACTGTCTGTGTATTCCCATTCAGGTAAATCTGGTCCATAGCCGTTTGTTCCAGCGTTGGTGTAAAACTCTGGCGTCACCATCGGGGGTTTAACTTCCATTGCAATGGAATATCCGTTATTATCTCCATTGTTGAATAGTACGATATTACCGCCACCTCTGTATCCCTGAGGTATCCATTCCACTTTGTGTTGTCCAATAAGCACTTGGTTCAATTGCGTTCCTCTATTAAATGTTGCGGGATTGCCCCAACGGTACAATAGATCACCTCCTTTTTGATAGATTCCACCGAATGAACTTGAGGATTCCACTGTGGTGGTGCTGTGGTCAATAATCCAAAATTCATTTATATGCCTAAAGCCTATCACTATCTGGTTAAGTTGAGGATTGTAATCAACCGAATTACCGTGTAGCCAATCCCGTCCTATTGAAGAGCCGAGGTAATTTATATTCATACGATTAGGGTGGTCTGCAATTACGCCAAAATTTAAACGAGTACTATCAAAATCCTGAATGAGGTGATCCCAGGCATCCCATCTCCAAACGACCGTTGCACTGTCAGATCCTATAGGTTGAATCTCTAAAATAGCTTCACTAAAAAGCGTACTGTCCACTAACAATGATGGATCTCTTCCATTTGCAACAGCGTCATTAAATGATTTTTTGTACGCTACTAAAAGTAGAATATTACCATTCGGCAACAGTTTAAAGTCATGATGAGCAACAGAATCGGTCGAACTGCAAAAGTATTGCCAAGTTAAATTCCCATCCCAGTCGTATCTTTCTATAACTCCACCAATGCCCCCCATCATCATGTCATTATTGATAATTCGTCCTGCTCTGTATAAACTACCATCTTCACTTAGGTAGGCCGCCATACCCATTTGGTAGTTGCTGTCCCAACGTTTTATTTCACGGCCACAATTATCAATTAAATAGGTTTGTTGACTATTAATTGCAGCTAATAGCGTGTAGCCATTAAAGGTTTCTGCACTATTAATAAGTGTTCCAACTGTGTTTTGTGCTAACGAAACTGTTATTGAACAACAACATCCAGTAATTAAACCAATAAGTGTTGTTTTCATAGATTGAAAGGTGAAACTATGTTTAGCATCATAATAAGTATGAATCATAGCATTTGAATTAATAGTGTAAGCACCAAAAATTTAACTTGGTCTGTAATATCGAGCGAATGTAGACTCCGTTTTATTTATTTATGACAGCCTAAATGTATACTATAAATATGAGTTCTACTTCAATATCTGTTCAATTCTATTTCTTCAATTCGTTTTACTCTTGTCTTAGCGAATTCGCATATTTTAGAATAATCCAAGATTAATTCAATAGATTACCTTATTCAAAAGACGAATCGTTTCGAAAATTATGCTGTACATTTGCGGCGAATAGAGAGTATATGTTGATTCAAGTTTTAAAATCCAAGATTCATCGCGTTCGTGTCACTCAGGCGGACCTTAACTACATCGGTAGTATCACCATTGACGAAACGCTTATGGACGCTTCGAACATCATTGAAGGTGAACGTGTTCAAATTGTGAATATTAATAATGGCGAACGATTTGAGACCTACGTGATTAAAGGAGAACGTGATTCAGGTACCATTTGTCTAAACGGCCCAGCGGCGAGAAGGGTAGCCGTGAATGATGTGATTATTATCATTGGTTATGCACTGATGGATATGGAAGAAGCCAAATCTTTTCAACCACATTTGGTCTTCCCGAATGAGGAAACTAACCGATTAGATTAATGACGAAAAAAGTCATTCTAACACTCGTCAAAACGGTTCTTCCCTTACTGTTGGGAGTCTATTTGGTGTGGTATTTCTTTTCGAGTATGTCACCTGAATCCAAAGAACTCTTCTACACAGCTATCGTCGAGGCCAACTACTTTTGGATTATTTTATCGCTTATTCTTGGTGTGGTAGCCTATTTGTCTCGGGCCTACCGGTGGAAGTACATGTTGGAACCTCTGGGTCATCAAACGAATTTCTGGAACCGTTACCATGCCGTGATGATCGGTTACTTAGTAAATCTTACGATTCCACGTGCCGGTGAAGCGTCTCGTTGTGGAATGTTGTACCGGTCAGACGGTGTCCCGTTTTCGACATCCATTGGGACTATTATAGCCGAACGCGCAGTCGATTTGATTATGCTTGTGGGTATTGCCTTTCTTACTGTTTTTGTTGCAGGTCAAGATGCGATGGCGATCAAGGAACAAATTCAGGCAACTTTTGGCGGGTCAAATTCAACGAGTGGGGGTTTTCCATGGAAGCTCGTTTTTTATGGAGTAATCGCAACAGTAGGGATACTTTTCACTTATTTGTTTGTGTTTAAGCCTGCTATTCGCGCGAAACTTATTGGTTTTGCAAAAGAGGTTGTGCAAGGGTTATTTTCGATTTTTAAAACAAAGAATCCTCTGGGTTATTTGTTGCATACGGCTATTATTTGGGGATGCTACCTGGTGATGTTTGCGCTGCCGTTTCAGTCCTTGGTTCAAACACAAGATATCCCTTTAGCCGGAATTTTGGTTGGGTTTATAGCTGGATCTTTAGGAATAACTTTCACCAATGGAGGAATCGGAACCTATCCTTTATTGGTCGGATTAGTCGTTGCTTTTTACATCGGAAAAGACTATCCAGAGGACGCACAAGCCATCGGAAATGCGCTTGGAATGCTCGTTTGGGTTACACAGACGTTACTCATGATCGTGCTTGGTTTACTTTCAATGGTTTTACTTCCCACAAACTACAAAATAGATGGATCACTTCAAGAAAATTGAGTCCAAATGTGTTGACTGGTCAACTGCCAAATCCATTGTTGATCAGTGGAAAGCATCCGGAGAAAAGGTTGTTTTTACGAATGGATGCTTTGATATTTTGCACAAAGGCCACGTGACTTATTTGGCAAAGTCAGCCGATTTAGGAACAAAATTGGTTGTTGCTGTCAATGATGATGCTTCAGTTCGATCATTAGGAAAAGGGGAGAACAGGCCCATTAATGATCAGGATGCTCGAATGTTGTTACTTGCTGCGTTGTCATTCGTTGATTTGGTCGTTGTCTTTTCCGAACCAACTCCAATAGAGATCATTGAATTACTCGTTCCTACAAACCTTGTTAAAGGGGGAGATTACGACCCAAATGAGTCGAACTCCGCTTCAGCTACTTATATCGTTGGGTCGGATTGTGTGCGTGCTGCCGGAGGATCGGTAGTTGCTATTGATCTTGTTAATGGGTATTCGACTACTTCCATCATAGAGAAAACCAAGCAGCCATAAATGCCTGAGTATAGTTGAAGCAATTTTAACTATACCAGCTTCTATTTTCGTATAGCTCTAATGTCTCCCATGTCATAGCGTATAAATAGTTCAAAACCTCCTCGTGCACGAGACACTTCAGTAAGTTTAGAAATATTGATGTCGTAGGCAAAACCAGCCGAGAATTCATGAATTTCAAACATGATTTTTCCGACCATCGCATCTTTAAATCGGTTGAAAATACCAACATATAGTGCCATTGGTTTCTTTCTGCCAGTGATTTTTGATCCCTCTTGTAACACGTAACGATAGTGTAACCCGTACATGATTTCCATGGATGATTTTTGGCGTTGGAAGTAAATACCCGGCAATACCGATCCTCTAGTATTTGAAATCCCAATATCGGCGTTAATGAAGGCAGACCACCGCATGAATAATTTCTCTTGATCCTTATTGATAAAGGAATAGCTTGGTCGGTTCACATGATACAGTGCCAGTCCATAGGTTAAATTAAACTGATTGTTTTGCGTAATATAGCCGTTGGGTCTTTTGTAAGAATAGACAAATCCTGCTCCTGCATCTGCATAAAGGAAACTCGATGAATTAAATGTTTCGCCGCTAGCGATCGTGGGATCAAAGGCCAATCCATTGTATTGATTACCCCATTTACCGCCAACCGGATCTAGTGAACGTTGTCCGAAGCCGCCGTAAATTCCCAAGCCAAGTGTGCTCGATCGATCCAAGATGAGGTGATAGGCGAGGTGTAAATTGACGAGATTACTCGAGACACGTAAATCACCCGCTTGATCGTTGAAAAAATTGATACCAGCTGCCAGTACTCCGTTTCTATTCCGTTTGTTTTCGTTCAAACGAGCATCAAATGACGCGGCTATTGTTTGATAGGGAATGGCTACACTGTTCCACTGATTCCGGTAATTTACAATTCCTTGGATTCTAGAGTTCACACCAGCGAGTGCAGGATTTAAGGTCAGGGGAGAAAATTCCATTTGCGAAAAATGGACATCCTGAGCTAAAGTGCTCGTTGAACCGCCAAGACTTACCGCTAAAACAACTGTGAATGTTAACTTTCTCATCGGTTAAAATTTAGCGGATTAATGTGAGGTTACCGGATTGTTCAATAGACTGACCGTTTTGGAGTAAAGCGGAAAATTTATAAGCAAACACCCCTGAATTCAGTGGCTTGTCTTTGTATTTTCCATCCCAACAGGTTGACTGATCACTACTTTCGAAGACCTTTTCACCCCAGCGGTTGAATACCACGTAGTTGAAGGAAACAATACAGTTCCCATAAACGCAAATCATGTTGTTAGCAGTATACCCATTTCCATCGGGTGTAAAAACAGTAGGAACGAATACATCTCCACAAATTGGGTCTACAACAATTGTAATTTCAGCAGTACCTGAACACCCCTCAAAATCAGTACCTGTTACAGTATAAATGGTTGTGGTTTGTGGACTTGCAATTGGATTTTCGCAGTCGGTGCAACTTAACCCGGTTGGCGGCGTCCACGACCAAGTAATCGCACTTCCTGTAACCGTCAATTGAACACTGTCGCCTTGTGTGATAAATGCACTTGTTGGAACAATGTCGATTGGAATACTTCCTGTGGTTGTCACTGTGTAATTTTCGTTGGTGTTACATCCATTCGCATCGGTGACAGTAAGGCTGTAATTCCCAGCTGATATGTTGGTTAAACCTGGTGATGTTGATCCCCCGGGATTCCATGCATAATTGTAAGGTCCAACACCACCGGCAACCGTCGTACTAATGGATCCAGTGGTTTGGGGACTGCAGTTAATATTGACGATTGATTCAGTCACATTAATTTGTGAAGGGGAATTAATGGTAACGGATACAACGGCTGTGCAGTTGGCATTGTCCGTGACCTGAACGGTGTAAGTACCAGCTACAAGTGCGTTTTGAGATGCTCCTGTCAAGTTTCCTGGCGTCCAGCTATAAGTAAGCGCTCCTGTTCCTCCTGATCCTGAAACCACTGCAGATCCATCGCTCAAACCGAAGCAACTTGCATCGTTCGATGAAACTAACGAAAGGGAAGGCCCATTGCTATTTGCGACAGTTACATTCCCGGAAGTCGTGCATCCGTTTGCGTCAGTAACTGTAACTGTATAAATACCTGAACTGAGGTTGTTAGCAACATTATTCGTACCACCGGATGGTGACCAACTATAGGTGTATGGTATAGTGCCGCCGTTCACACTAGCCGTAGCTGAACCTGTATTTGCACCGCAAACAGAATTCGTGGAAGAAGTTGTTACTGCCAATGCACTGGCTGGTTGTGTGATTGTTACGGTTGCTGTTCCCGGACAGTTATTTGCATCCAAGACATTTACAGTATACGTTCCAGCTGCTAAACCAGTTTGTGTTGCTCCGGTTAAGTTTCCTGGCAACCACGAGTAAGTATATGGCGCTAATGCACCACTTGCATTAACAGTTGCAGCACCTGTAGATTGTCCAAAACAATTAACATTGGTGACATTAGAGCTGTTAACGACTATATTGGGGCAAGGGTTATTCGGCGACGTAGAAGGCAAAATACAACAGTTTCCTCCTGCTGTAATGTTCAAAGTTTCATTCAGCCAGCAATTATATTGCGTCTGATGAAATAAAAGAGTACCTCCAGTTGCATTTGTGAAATAGTAAACTACTTCATCAGGAGTGTTACCGCCACCAGCATTTATAGTCGTATCACAAAGTCCTGCAACACCCAACATGCCTCCGCCCCATGGGCCAGAGCCATTTCCATGTGCAGGAGTGAAACCAACCTGTGGTGGATTCATTGGTGGATTAATTGTAACTATTCCTGCTGGTACGCCGGTAATTGATGTGGTGAAATTTCCTTGGCCACAGTTGTTATTATTTTGGTTAGAGTTAAATCCAGCATAAATTACTTGGGTGATATTACCAACAAATGGTCCGGTGAATGCGACTTGAATCGGTTCGTAGGTGCATATACCCACTTTTAAGTTTGGTATATTCTGATTTACATTAATCGTGAGTATACCACCGTCGTAATTCGAGTAAATAATCAAATTACCGTTTGGAGAACAAGCGGTTGATGTTGATCCACATGGTTGAAGTGTCAGTGGATTTATAGGTGTAATAGCTCCCGTTCCATCAATGACTTGTAATTGAGTTGCTCCAACAGGAGGCGTTACTGACGTTCCGGTTCCAAATGTTGCCCAGCTCGCCGGTGTTGAACAAGAGGTAACTGGAATAACTCCATTGACGCAAGTACCAAATAGCCATGTATAACCGCATGCTTGACATTGCGCTTGCGTGCTAATTGGCGATGTTTGTGCTGGAATAAATTGTTGCCAAGTGTACGGACCAACACCTCCAGTAACGCTTAAATTTCCATTGGCTTCCACACAGACTTGAAGGTTTTGGCACGAACTAACAGTTATCGTGATTGATTCAGAGCCACAAGCTAGCGTGTAAGTGATTGTATGTACGCCAACACCAGCAACTGTTGGACTAAATACACCTGTAGCACTCACTCCGGGTCCGCTCCACGTTCCACCTGCGGTTGCAGTTGTTAATGTGAAAGGTGCATCGCTCGCACAAACGCCTTGTGGAATACAGATCGAAGCATCGCAGCAGGTAGAGGCAAGCGGAACACAAGCGGTCGCAGCAATTACGGCAACACCTCCAGATCGGTTTGCGTCATTTGATGTCCCTGTTCCACCACACGCAATAATTTCACCACCTGAATTGACTTCCACATCAAAAACTTTGAACGCAGTAGGGTAGACAGCCAATTGTGTCAAGGTGCTACTGAATTTATACACGCCATTTGTTGATCCAACGTACACATTTCCGCAATCATCTACAGCAATTCCACTATTCGTAGCTTGATTACCACCGAGGAAAACATTGTTGAATCCTCCGTTTGGAATGGCTACAGTTTGCAAAACAGCCCCAGTTTGAAGCGATCGTTTTTGCAATTGATTTCCTCTATGTAAATAAACAGCTGTTTCATCTGCTGTAATAGCAGACATTCCAGTGTTATCGTAGCGGAAATTCTCACATTTGTATCCCCAACCGGCTCCGTGGTTCGTTTTGAATAGACTCGTACTATTGTTTGGACACAAATTGAAGTTATCGTTCATGTACCCAATCGTATCGTGCGTCATGAAGTAATATTTTCCATTTGGAGCTGATGTTATGGCACGTACTTCCTCTAAATTTGGCGGAATGGCGAACATGGGACCATTGGAGATGAATTGTTCGTTGGTAATATTAAGGTTTGATGTATTCACGTTGTAGATTACTGCATCAAGTTGCAAAATTGATCCTCCTGTTCCACCAATAATCAAAGCTGTTTGATCGCAATTGAATGAGATTGTCCAGAACTCAGCGCTTGAAATGATTCCGCCCGGACTTGCGTTGTTTACAAGCAGCGCACCTGCAGGACTGATTTTTTGGATTTGGGCAACAGATCCTGCGGTCACATAGGAATTACCTACATTATCAACGGCAAATGTACCTAGCCACACGTTTGAAGTGTCATAAGGGGTATTGTAGGTCCATTGCAATGCTCCTGTTGCATTGTACTTCAGGATTTGCATCGGCATAATTCCACCCAGAATATACACGTTACCAGCGGCGTCTCGTTCACATTCCCAAACAACATCCCAATTCGTTGCGAACGTTGGTGTTTGCGTCCATGGATCGATGACAAGTGTCCTTGATTTATCGTAATTTCCTAACTCGAAAGAAACAGTTTGATTTTGGAGTTTAAACCGTGAGTCGATTAATTGATTCTGATCTCCTTCATAAAAGGTTATAGGTGCGTGATCTAAAATTGGACCGAAATCTGTAGCTATCGAAAGTTTACCATCTATAAGTTCTACTGATCGGTCGAAGGCCATTTTTACCATTGAAGGATCTGCGCCCGGATGGAGAACAAGGGCATATTTTATACCAATTTCAGGATGTACGGTATATTCTACATCGATGTTTTCATAGATGTTTTCATAGACGATTTTTTCATAGCCTTTTGCATCGCTAATTGCTTTACGTCCACCATTTTCATCTGCAACCGAATAATTGTGGTAATCGCTGGTTTGATTTAATCCAATGAGTTTAACCGCTGCGCTTCGATTTTCCCAACGCATAGTGACTTGGTCGCGTTTGAAATTGAATTTACCAACCAATTTTTCATACCGCTTGTGGTCTTGGACTGAATTGCGTTGCTGTTGAGTTAACCGTTCGCGTTCTTCTTTCGGAATTTTTTTGGCCTCCAAAAAGCTGTAAGCAATACCATTCTCTCCAAAGAAAATACGAGTAGAACCGAAATCTACAGCAAATTTAATTGCACCTGTTTCATTCGTTTGTTCTTGATCGAACTGCCCTTTGTTTTCAATGAATGATTTGCTCTTGGAATAGTCGGCTGTCCATTTATTAGCTGGATTTTGACCCAATAGTGAATGCGTAAAAAGGATTCCAACAAGCGAAAGAAGAAGTCGATAGTTCATAAGTATAGCATGTTTAGACATGTCAAAAAGACATGGTACTCAAAAATAATCAATTACTGATTGACGGTTTAGAGGTGCTGGCCCCTCAAAAAAAACTACACGAGTGATTTTCCAGTCATTTCAAGGGGAGCAGCAATGCCCAGTCGCCTTAGAATAGTTGGTGCTACATCTGCAAGAATTCCATCCGCTAACTTTAGGCCTTTTTCTTTGCTGGCAAGAATGATTGGAACAGGATTCAACGAGTGAGCTGTATTTGGCGATCCATCAGGATTAACTGCATAATCAGCATTTCCATGATCGGCGATAACGATGAATTCGTAACCGAGTTCTAGACCGTTCTCAACAACTTCTTGCAAACAACTGTCTACAGTTTCAACCGCTTTTACAATGGCCGAATAAACACCCGTATGACCAACCATATCCGGATTGGCAAAATTTAGGCAGATGAAATTTGGACGTTCTGTCTTCATGTGATCGATGATCTTTTCTTTCACTTCCGGAGCGCTCATTTCTGGTTGCAAATCGTACGTAGCCACTTTTGGTGAATTGACCAAAAGTCGTTTTTCCAACGGAAAAGGTTCTTCTTGTCCACCACTGAAGAAAAACGTCACGTGCGGATATTTCTCCGTTTCGGCTATTCTGACTTGGGAACGATCAAGTTTAGACAACACTTCTCCAAGTGTATTGTACAAATTGTCTTTTTCAAAAATGACGTGTACGTTTTGAAAAGTAGCGTCATAATTCGTCATCGTGCAATAATGCAAGTCGAGCTTGTGCATGTTGAACTCGTGCATATCGGTTTGCGTGAGGACTTGCGTAATTTCTCGCGGTCTATCTGTCCTGAAATTGAAGGAAATAACAACATCACCCGGCTGAATAACAGCTATTGGGTTGCCTTCATCAGCGATAACCGATGGTTCAATAAATTCGTCTGTAATTCCACTTTGGTATGCATCTACAAACACGTCACTCACAGATGCGTATGATTTTCCTTCACCTTTAACTAGTAAATCGTATGCCTTTTTGACACGCTCCCAGCGGTTATCGCGATCCATCGCATAGTACCTCCCAATAACCGATGCGATTTTTCCAGTACTTTCTTTCAAGTGATTTTCCAATTCTGCCAGAAAACCTTGACCACTTTTGGGGTCACAATCGCGGCCGTCAGTAAAGGCATGAATAAACACGTTCGGTACGCCTTCTTTTTTTGCTAAGTCACACAAGGCATACAAATGATCTTGAGAGGAATGCACTCCTCCTTTGGATACCAACCCAATGAGGTGAACATTTACATTGTCCCTTTTTGCCTTCTGCATGGCTGCTTTCAAGACGGGTAGATCGAAGAATTCACCTTCCCGGATGGATTTATTGATACGGGTCAGTTCTTGGTACACAATGCGCCCGGCTCCAATATTTAAATGGCCGACCTCTGAATTCCCCATTTGCCCTGCTGGTAATCCAACTTCCTCTCCGCATGTAATTAATTTTGCATGAGTATAGGTGTCAAACAGATGATCCATAAATGGGGTATTTGCAGCAAAAACGGCATCAGATGGACTTTTGTCTCCAATTCCCCAACCATCTAGAATGATTAAACCAATGTGATTAGTCATACGTTAAAGTTACTTCAAAAATGACTCCCGAGGGTTCGTTTTCGCTAAAAGTAATTGCACCTCCATGTGATTTAACTAATTCCGAAACGATGTATAAGCCAAGTCCGCTGCCTTTTTGCTTACGTGTTTCTTCATTACCCACACGAAAGAACTTCTGGAATAAGTAGGGCCGATCTTCTTTAGGAATTCCGGGCCCATTGTCTTTTACACTGAGTTTTACTTTTTTCTCCATTTTTTCAAGTACGACTTGAATAGCAGACTGATTTCCTGCGTATTTAATGGCGTTTTCAATCAGGTTATTGAAAATGGTTTCTATGAAAAAAAGGTCTGCATTTAATGTGGCCTCCGTTGGAATGTTTTCAATGATTTGAACGTTCGGATTTCGTTTTCTGGTTCGTTCAATAAGTTGCTGAATGAACTCGCTAAGGTTGACCTTCTCTTTGGATGGTTTGAGTGCATTGTTTTCAAGTCGCGATGCATTCAAGATGTTGTCAATTAACAGTTCGAGTCGCTGGTTTTCGATTACTGCTTTTTTCAGTAAATCGTGTCTTTTCTCTTCAAGTAAATCATGTTTCTGTAATGTCTGCAGATAGAGTTTATTCGCTGCTAATGGTGTTTTTAACTCGTGAGTGACGGAAAGTAAAAAGTTGTTCTGTCGTTGGGAGAGTTGCAATTCTTTTTTGAACGAAACACGAATGCGCCACAAGCCAACCACCAAGATAGCGAAGAACACGAGTCCTTCACCAATAATCATTACAACGCGTTTGTTGATCTCCGTTGGTTCGCGTTTCAACTGTTCTGTCAGTTCAATCAAATGGTAGCCCCACCAAGCAAACTGGATGACTGCGTACAGACCGAGTACATAAAAAATAATTATTGTCTGCCGTTTCATCTACCTGATTCAAAACATGTTAATAGGCTCGTTGGTTATTTCCTTCCACCCAATTCATGAACGCTTTATTGACTACTTTGTTCCCGCCAGGTGTTGGATAATTACCAGTGAAATACCAGTCTCCGGTGTGATTTGGACAAGCAACATGTAAATTCTCAACGGTTTGGTAGATAATTTCCACTTCTGCCTTCATCGTGCTTGGCGTAAGTAATTGGGCAATTCGGGCGGATATTTCGTCATTCGAAAATGGCTCATAAATGTGTTTCACACAATTGACCATTTCTTCTTTCGGACTGCTCATCTGAGCTTTACAGGCATCATAGACCTCCTGTATGACGTGCGATTTACCTTGTTCGTTCAGCAATGAAATCGCAGCTTCGAAAGCAATGAAATCGCCCATTTTTGCCATATCGATTCCGTAACAATCCGGATAGCGAATTTGTGGCGCGGATGAAACAACCACAATTTTCTTCGGTCCCAGTCGATCTAAAATCTGAAAGATGCTTTGTTTTAATGTTGTTCCGCGCACTATTGAATCGTCAATGACTACAAGGTTGTCGACTCCACGACGGACACTTCCGTAGGTAATATCGTACACATGAGCAACTAGATCGTCGCGCGAATCATCTTGTGTGATAAAAGTCCGCAACTTAGCATCTTTGATGGCGATTTTTTCAATTCTGGCTCTGCGGAAGAGTATTTTCTCTAATTCTTCTTGAGTGATATCTTTCCCTTTGGCTTGAATGGCGTCGAATTTCTCTTTGTTTAATTGGTCTTCCAGTCCTTTGATTAATCCATAAAAAGAAACTTCGGCCGTATTTGGAATGAACGAAAAAACGGAATGATCGAAGTCGTAATTAACGGCTTGCAGCACTTGTGGAACGATTTGATTTCCAAGCGCTTTGCGTTCCTCATAAATTCCTGCATCATTTCCCCTCGAAAAATAAATCCGTTCGAACGAACACTGTTGTTCTTCTCGTGGTTCGTTGATGAGGCACTCGTTCACGCGACCATCTTTTTTAATAATCAACGCATGTCCTGGCTTTAGCTCATGAATTTCCTCTACTTTAAGATTGAAGGCCGTTTGAATAACCGGACGTTCGGATGCTACCACACAGATTTCGTCATCTTCATACCAAAAAGCTGGTCGAATTCCAGATGGATCGCGCAATACGAACGCGTCACCATGCCCGAATAATCCGGCCATCGCATAACCTCCATCCCAATCTTCAGAGGCACGTTTTAAAATGCGTTCAATGTTTATCTCGTTGGCAATTTTGGCGTAAATCTCATGATTGTTAATGTTTCCTGAATTGAAAAGGGCATACAATTCCTCGTTTTCAACATCCAAAAAGTGGCCTATTTTCTCCAGGACAGTAACCGTATCTGATTTTTCCTTAGGGTGCTGGCCAATTTCCAAGAGGACATCAAACAGTTCATCTACATTGGTTAAATTGAAATTACCTGCGACAACTAAATTTCTGGTTAACCAGTTGTTTTGACGTAAAAATGGGTGACAACTTTCAATGGAGTTTCGACCAAAGGTACCGTAACGAAGGTGTCCAAGGAATAATTCACCCGTAAATCCAGCGTTTCTCTTCAGGTAGTCAACATCCTTTAGAAGTGCTGGGTTTTCCTCTTCGATTTCTTCGAATCGTCGGTTGATGTGATTAAATATATCTTGAATGGGCTTGCTATCAATTGAACGGTAGCGCGAAATGTAACGCTCTCCCGGTTGCATGTCAAACTTAATGTTCGCTACTCCCGCTCCATCTTGACCTCTGTTGTGCTGTTTTTCAAGCAGCAGGTGAAGTTTGTTCAGCCCATAAAACGCTGTTCCGTATTTTTCAAGGTAGTAGGTTAATGGTTGTTTTAAACGGAGAAGTGCAATTCCACACTCGTGTTTGATGGCATCACTCATGAACGGAGAGTTAAAATGTCTGCAAATTTAGTGTTTTTAATTGCATGAATTGGTGGCCGAAACACAAAAGTTTTCCATTATTTAAGGCAACCAATCTCTCATTTATCTGTTTAATTGTTAGAAGTCTGGTTCGTAAATTGAGCAGGTTAATTTTGGAAAGTCAGACTTCTTGAAAAGTTGTATTTTCGTTAATTCGTATGCGGTTACTTTACATTTTCATCATTGCGTGCACATCTTTTGCCTCTCTTCGGGCTCAAGAGGTATGGTTGCATCCCAATAATGGGCAGTGGGATGATGAAATTGCCTATCAAACCGAACTGAAAAACGGCCATTTACTGGTTGATCAATTTGGTTTTACATATGCCTTGAATGACGCTCAAACTCACCGCCACAAGCATGAAAAAGACCATCTTGAAGATGAGAAAATTAAGTTTCAAGTAATCAAGTCTCACTTTATCGGTTCATCATGGTCAGGAAGGGTAGCAGAGGGGAAGCAAAGTTCGTTCTACAGAAATTATTACCTTGGACAAGACAGTTCAAAATGGCGTTCGGGTATCAGGAGTGTGGCACAGACATCACTTGTTGATTTTTACCCGGGTGTAAATCTGCTTCTTGATGGATCTAACGGACAGCTTAAGTACTCTTTTGAGGTTGCGCCAGGCGTAGATGTCAATCAATTGCGTTACCGAATTGAAGGATCAGATTCGATCTGGATTTCTGAAGGTCAATTGCACATTCATACGCGTTTCGGAGAAATTACGGAGTCCCAACCTATTGCATGGACAATCAAAGATGGACGTAAAGTCAATGTACCGGTTCAATTCGAACTTAAAGAGAATGTTGTTCAGTTTAGATTCCCTGATGGATTTGATGCTTCTGCGGGGTTAATTATCGATCCTTCTTTGGTGTTTTCAACATTCACGGGAGCAACAGCCGATAATTGGGGAATGACAGCAACGCCTGATCAAACTGGAAATTTATATGCGGGTGGAATCGTATTTGCGGGCGGGGGAACATATCCAACGGTCACCGGCTCTTTCGATGTGTCATTCAATGGAGGTGCCAATTATATCTATACGCAAGGGACAGTATCCTACTCTATGAATGGATTCGATACGGCCATTTCAAAATTTAGTGCAGATGGTACATCGTTACTTTTTTCCACTTATTTAGGTGGTACGGATAATGAGGCTCCACACAGTTTAGTCGTGGATAATTTTGATAACCTTTATGTAATGGGCGTAACAGGCTCATCTGATTTTCCTGTGGTTGCCGGATGTTTTGATGTAACACACAACGGTGGACCTATAGTTGCTGAAAATGAACTTGGATACAATGGCGGTGCAGATCTTTACATTTCGCGATTTAACGCAGCCGGAACAGCTTTAGTGGGATCTACATTTGTTGGGGGATCTGGTACAGACGGTATCAATATTGGAAATTTAAATTACAATTATGGGGATTCGTTCCGCGGAGAAATAATCGTTGCGAATGGTTTCGTCTATGTTTCCAGTACAACGCGTTCAACCAACTTCCCTACACTTGGTGCCTCTCAAGGTTCCTTGAATGGCTTACAAGACGCGGTAATTTTCAGAATGAATGCCAACCTCACGGCAATGTCTTGGTCAACGTATTTTGGTGGATCAGGTTTAGAAACTGGGAATTCACTTCAAGTTGCATCAAATGGAAATGTGTTTGTGGCTGGCGGTACTACTTCTTCAACCCTGCCGTTTACTTCGGGAAATGACTTGAGCTACAACGGTGGAACAGCTGATGGGTACGTCGTCAAGCTGCAAGGTAACACCTCTCTTTTGATGTCAGGAACGTTTATGGGACTTTCTGAATACGATCAGGCTTACTTTGTCCAGCTTGATATTATGAACGATGTATATGTCTACGGTCAGACGGAAAGTGCGTGGCCGATTTCTCCCGGAGTATACGGTAATCCCAATTCTGGTCAATTCATTCGAAAGTACACGAATAATTTGTTGACTATTCCATGGACGACGATGATCGGGGCAAGCACAGGCAATCCCGAGATTTCACCAACAGCATTTTTGGTTTCTGACTGTGGGGATATCTACATCTCCGGTTGGGGAGGAACGATAAACAGTTCAAACAGCACTCAGGCTCTATTTAGCACGACATCAGGTTTTCCGGTAACCCCAGATGGGTATCAGTTAACAACAAATGGATCGAATTTCTACATTGCTGTTCTTTCTCAGAATGCTGCGACACTGAAGTATGCGACCTATATGGGTGGAATGAGTAGTTCGTACAATCACGTGGATGGTGGAACCTCTCGATTCGATAAATCTGGACGTATTTACCATGCCGTTTGTGGTGCGTGTGGTGGACAAGATTTCGGGTTTACTTCCACGCCAGGCGTATGGTCACCAACGAACAATAGCTTCAATTGTAACCTTGCTGCTTTCAAGTTTGAATTGAGTACGATAGACGCTATTGTTACGATTCCTCAAAATATCATCTGTTTACCCAATCCTGTTATCTTTTCAAACAATAGTGCGAACGGAAACAGTTTCCTCTGGAATTTTGGCGACAATACTACGTCAACATTGGTTAATCCAACACATGTCTATCCTGGCCCTGGTGTCTATACTGTTACTCTCGTCGTTTCTGATTCGAGTGGATGTTACACGCCTGATTCGGTTGCTTTTGATGTCACAATTGGCGATTTTCAGGGGGGAGTTGTTAATCCAACAGCACCTGTTTGTCCAGGAGAATCCATTCAATTAGAAGCATTTGGAGGAATTACCTATGCGTGGTCACCAGGAAATGTGCTCGATGATTCTACAAGCGCAACGCCCATTGCGTCCATTTCAACGACCACGCAATTTACGGTGATTATTTCCGACAGTTGCGGTACCGATACCTTACAATTAACCTTGGGAGTTTACGGTATTTCGTACAGCCTTTCTGATGACACCTCTGTGTGTATTGGAGGGAGTGTTCCATTGTTTGCCTCAGGTGGAGGGACGTATTCTTGGTCACCACCTACGTATCTATCGAACGCGTTTATTGCCGATCCGATTTGCTTACCTGATTCGACAACAGAATATTTGGTTACGATTGTCACGCCTGATGGTTGTGAGGTGACTGATTCAGTCACTGTTTCAGTCTATTACAATCCACCATCACCGATTTTAGTCGACACGGTACCTCTTTGTTTTGGAAGTTCAGTTCAAGTGCAAGCCGCAGGTGCTTCGACGTATAACTGGTACCCAACAAACTTTATCACTCCGTCAACGGGTGCACTAGTTACGATTACCACACCAACTGACACATGGTATTATTGTGATTTCATCAATGCGTGTGGACTAGAAACTGATAGCGTTTGGGTAGATGTCATACAGCCGGAAATTACCGCTGGAAATGATACGATTGTTTGTCCAGGGGAATCAGCAATTCTTTGGGCAGCTGGCGGGATAAGCTATAGTTGGAGTCCATTCTCAACCTTGAACGCGGCTATTGGATCTACAGTTATTGCCACTCCGCAACTGCCGACTGTTTATGTAGTTACCGGAACAGATGTCAATGGTTGTCAAGATACAGCGGATGTTTTCGTCGATTTGTATCCTCCGGCATTCATCCAAACAACGCCTGATGTCTATGCCATTTTTGGAGATGAAATTCAGTTAGGAGCGATATCTACAACTCCTGGAACGTACATTTGGACTCCGGCGGAGTATTTGAGTTGCGTTACCTGTCAAAATCCAATTGCTTCCCCCCCGACAAATGCAATCTACACTGTTCAGTACACCGATGCAAATGGCTGTTCGGCAAGTGATCAGGTTACGATTTCTTTCGATCCGATTATTTACGTACCGAATACCTTCACACCAGATGGCGATGAGTTTAATAACGGTTTCCAGGTAATCGCAAACAACATTACTTCTTTTGAGTTATCCATTTTCAATCGCTGGGGTGAACGCATTTACGTGATGAATAACAGCTACGATTATTGGGATGGAACTTATAATGGTTTACCTTGTCAAGATGGAACGTATACATGGAAATTGACGTATGTCGATTTCAAAGACCAAAGTTATTCGATAGCTGGTCACATAAACTTATTGAGGTAACCGTTTATACGAATCGTTCGTCAGCTTCCATTACGTGTCCGCATGATGCACATGTTCGCATCTCTTCTGAGCCATAAAACTCACGAAAACGCGATATAAAGTCTTCTTCAATATTCGAAAGAGGAAAGCGGTATTCTTTTAGTTGATGGTTGCATTTTTCGCAAAACCACATCAATCCATCTATTAAATCCGTTCCTTTCCGAACTT
>JBILNH010000054.1:0-13871 GCA_044375095.1 Crocinitomicaceae bacterium | reverse complement strand
GTAGCAAATTACATCCCTGAAGGAATTGAAGTCGAATTTCAATCTGAAAACGGTGTGCTAGGAATGGGTCCTTTTCCTTTCGAAGGTGAAGAAGATCCTGACTTAATTAATGCTGGAAAGCAAACCATCACCGTTCGCAAAGGAGCTGCATTCTTTGATTCAGCAACCTCTTTTGCCATGATTCGCGGTCAACACGTGCAATTAACCGTACTTGGAGCAATGGAGGTTTCGCAAAATGGCGATATCGCGAATTGGAAAATCCCAGGTAAAATGGTTAAAGGAATGGGGGGCGCAATGGATTTAGTCGCTTCTGCGGACAATATCATTGTTGCCATGATGCATAGCAATAAAGCCGGGGAATCCAAAATTCTCAAGGAATGTACCCTACCACTAACAGGTGTTGGCTGCGTTAAAAAAGTAGTTACAGAATTAGCTGTTCTCGAAATTAAAGACAATAAATTTCACCTTATCGAACGTGCGCCAGGTGTTACTGTTGAGGAAATAATTGCAAAAACAGAAGGTGAACTTGTGGTTCCTGATGTGGTTCCTGAAATGCAACTCTAACACTCGAAATGAGTAAGCGGTTCACTGCACTTTTTTTACAATCTACTGTCCTCCTTTTCTGTTTGAGCTGGTTGATCTATATGATGGTCAACAACGAAGTTCCAACAGATACTGGTGACGGAATCATGCATTTTTTCATCAGTCAGGCATCTTGGAATAACCCGTCACTTTTTCTAGATCATTGGGGCAAACCACTTTTCATTTTGTTGTCGTCTCCTTTTGCACAGTTCGGTTTCAATGGGATGGTGGCGTTTAACATCCTCGTTTTTCTGCTTACCGTCTTGTTAAGTAACTATATTTTTTTCAAACAAAAAACCTCTGCATGGATTTCCCTCTTATTTCCATTGGTTTTACTGAAGACATATGACGTTTCTAGTACAGTTTTAGGCGGATTAACCGAACCCTTGTTTAACCTTGCCTTGGTGGCTGCTCTTTATCTTTTGCTTGAACGAAAGTACCTGTGGTTTGCGCTACTTGTGTCTTTTTTGCCATTCATGCGCAGTGAAGGTCAATTACCTATTGTCTTAGCTTTCTCAATTCTTATTCTGCTCAAGGAATACAAATCCTTGCCATTCTTAAGTACTGGATTCTTAATTTATGGATTGATCGGACTACCCGTTTACGGCGATTTTTTATGGTACTTTACGAAAAGTCCGTATCAAATGGACAATGGAATTTACGGAAGTGGACCGTGGTACCATTACCTGATCTCTTACGAGAGCTATATAGGTAAATTTGGATTATTGGTGGCAATTAGTGGCTTGATTTCTCTCATCTACCTATTCCTAAAACGAAAATGGAATGCCATTAATTGGCAAGGACTCATATTTACCTACGGGGTGTTTTTCGGGGTACTTTTTGTCCATAGCTACTTCTGGGCAACCGGCCAAAGCGGCTCACTTGGATTGACGCGAATAGCCACGCAAGGAATGCCAGTATTTTTGCTTGTAAACTTGATCTATATAGGCAAAACACCGCTCAATAATCTATTTATCGTTAATGGAATTTTCACTGCAGTAGCAAGCGTGCTCATTTTTCTTTTGGTTAACACATCTTATTTCCCAAAAAAAGCAGACCCCTTGGAAAAGGAAGTTATAGATGCAGCAGAATTCTTGAAAGCTGCCAATCTTAAAGGGAACAAGATCTACTACCATTTTCCCTTATTTGCTTATGCATATGGCGAAAATGGACTCATTAAAAACACCCCAATTGTTCATCACTCATTCGCACATTTAGAAGATGATATTCAACAGTTGTTAAAACCGGGAGACATCATTGTTCGCGACAGCCATTTCGGTCCACAAGAAATGCACTTGCCTTTGAAAGAACTTAAAGATCGCCAAGAATTCGTCAAGATCAAAGAGTTTACAAGTGCAGAACAATTAACTGACACATACAATGAAATTGAAGGAGTCACGATCTATCAATACATTCCTACTTCATTGCAAAAACACATCATCAAACCAAAGGCTAAACTAATTCTAGCTATTCAAGAATTTCAAATTGGATCAATGGATGAATTTACGCCTATTCAAACCTTATTTCCTCAAGCAAGTGAAAAGTGTAAAATTAGTTTTGTACTTACTTCATCCACAGATGGATTTAAATTGGTGTACGATGTCGATAACGGTGAAAAGTATGTAGCTACAGATCTTCACACACAAAAGTCATTTAACGGAAGCTACCTGTTCGAATATGGGAAAGAAACCAAGCTTTACATTTGGAATCCATCAAAAACGTCAGGTAAAGTGAGCATAGAGCAGGTTACCAGTCAAAAAGTTGTCGAATACCCGTTACTTCGTCAACGATAAAAGTTCATTTCATCTATGTATGTATGAACGGATTCTGATAACATGTACCGCACATCTTTACCTTCTTTAATGCTTTTTCTAATAAAACTAGCCGATAATTGCATAACAGGAACGTCATTGCAGAAGACAATAGACGGATGCTTCAATACGCTCTCATTTATACGCGATCTGTCACTCTTGTCTTCATTCTCATTCTGATTCTCGCTCTGATTTTCGCTCTGAGTAACAAGTCTCGGATAAACATAAATCGTATGGTTTGCCAGAATTTTATCGTAATTGAACCACTTTGGAAAAGAGCGCAGGTTATCTTCCCCCATGATTAATGAAAAAGTGTATGTCGGATGTTTTTCCTTAAGTACAGCAAGCGTTTTAACCGTATAGCTTGGTTGCGGTAAAGAGAACTCCACATCGCTCGCCCACAATTTGTTATTTTCTTCAACTGCGATGCGAACTAACGTTAACCGGTGTTGATCGGCCAGTAATGTCGATTTATCTTTCAACGGATTATGTGGCGATACAACAAGCCATACCTGATCAAGTTCGGTATAATTGGCCATGTAATTCGCTATGATCAAGTGACCGATATGAATCGGATTAAATGTGCCGAAAAACAACCCTATTTTCATCTTCCTAAAAATGAGGTAACCACGTTTTTTGCTTGTTCAATTGCGACCTGAAGGTCTTCATTCACTAGAAGAAAATCAAACTCTTTTGCTCTGCTTAATTCTTGCCCGGCTTTTCGTAAGCGCTGCTGAATTTTATCCTCGGTTTCAGTGCTCCTGTATCGCAAACGTTTTTCCAACTCTTCCTCACTCGGTGGCTGAACAAATACAGCTAAAGCCTGATCACCAAAAATACGTTTGAGGTTCAATCCGCCTACCACATCAACATCAAAAATAACCGCATGTCCAGCTGACCATATGCGTTCAATTTCTGCTTTCAGTGTTCCATAAAAATTGTCGGTGTACACTTCCTCCCATTCTAAAAATGCACCTTCACCTATTTTTTCTTTAAATCCTTCTATCCCCAGAAAATAATAATCCTTCCCGTTGATTTCATTCGGTCGAGGATCTCGGCTACATGCGGAAACAGAAAATTCCAATCCCAATTGTGCCGCCAATAATGCATGGACAATTGTCGTTTTTCCCGCACCTGAAGGAGCTGAAAAAATAATGCATTTTCCATTTACGTGGGTTGACATAGCTTACAACGTATTCAGAACTTGTTCTTTAATTTTTTCGAGGTTATCTTTCATATCAACCACTAACTTTTGCATTTCAGCATGGTTACTTTTGCTTCCCAGTGTATTGATTTCCCGACCAATTTCTTGAGCAATAAATCCTAATTTCTTACCTGCAGCTTGAGTATTCATGGTTTCTAAAAAATAATCCAAATGGTTGGAAAGTCTCATCTTTTCCTCTGACACATCTAGCTTTTCGATATAAAATATCAGCTCTTGTTCGAGGCGATTCGCATCATGTTGTGGACTGCCCAATTCCTCAAGTCCTTTGATAATGCGCTCTTTTACAGTCTCTATTCGTGCCTGTTCATATTTCGGCACTTCCAGTAACAATGACCGAATGGCTTCAATACGCTCGGTAAATTCCGTTTCCAAGGCCCTACCCTCTTGCCTTCTAAAATCAGTCATCAACGCGCAAGCGTCTTTAACTAAATCGATTATCCACTTTTTTTCCTCCTCATTCAGTTCTTCTCGCTCATTGGAATAAATATCGGGCATGCGCAGAATTAAACTAAGGTAGTCCATACTCTCTTCACCAATCAGCGCATTGGTTGCT
This sequence comes from Crocinitomicaceae bacterium, assembly GCA_044375095.1. GTDB lineage: Bacteria > Bacteroidota > Bacteroidia > Flavobacteriales_D > Crocinitomicaceae > M0103. Next base: position 9,700 of record JBILNH010000054.1, on the reverse strand, counting down.
TTCAAATCAGCATAGTAGGCTTTCGCCAGATCTCTATTAATCGCATAATTTTTAGAATCACCTGTGCTGTCCAAACTTACGATGGCGTCAATTTTTCCACGCTCAAGTTCCTGACCAATGAGGTTACGCATTAACGGCTCAAGCTCACGATAAATCCCAGCTACACGCAAGTTGAGATCGAGGGATTTACTATTAAGCGATCGAATTTCTACGGAGACTTTTTTTGTTCCAAAAGTTCCAGTAGCTTTTCCGAAGCCGGTCATGGAAAGTAACATAGACGCAATTTTTTGATCAAAAATAGGAAAATCTGCCCGTTAAATGGGCATTGTGGGTTGTTGCTAATGATCAGCGTGTTGGAATAACGATATTCCCTACCTTTGTTTAATGATATTATATAATGTTACGGTAAGCATAGATCCAGCAGTCGCAGAAGATTGGCTCACCTGGATGCGCTCAACACACATACCTGATGTAATGGCAACGGGTTGCTTCGAGGAAAGTCGTATTTCGCGCGTACGAGGTGAAGAAGAAGGTGGATTAACCTACGCTATCACGTATCTAGCTGCGGATGAATTGGCACTTTCATCCTACCAAAAAGATCATGCGCCGAGGTTACAAAAAGAACACAAAGAGCGCTATGAAGGTCGATTTGCGGCATTCCGAACATTATTAACTGTTATTGAAGAATTTCGCTCATGACCGTCCGCGCTAAAAAACACTTAGGTCAGCATTTCTTGACAGATAAAAATACGTGCAAAAAAATCGCTGATCAATTCATAGGTCATCATCAGGTGAAACATGTTCTTGAAATCGGTCCCGGAATGGGCGCGCTAACTGCATTTTTACTTGACCGTGAAGAATATACTGTTCACGTAGCTGAAATCGATCGCGATTCGGTAGCGTACCTCGAACAACATTTTCCTGTTTTGCATGGACGAATTTACCCAGTTGATTTTCTAAAGGTCGATTTAGTAAAACTAATGGGATCAGAACCCTTTGCGGTTGTCGGTAATTTCCCTTACAATATTTCGTCACAAATCCTATTTAAATGCCTTCAATACAGGAATCAAATTCCTGAGATTATGGGGATGTTTCAAAAGGAAGTCGCAGAGCGTATTGCTGAAAAACCAGGTTCTAAACAGTACGGTATTCTCAGCGTATTGATGCAGGCGTTTTACGATATTCATTACTGTTTTACTGTAGATGAACATGTGTTTAATCCGCCTCCAAAAGTGAAATCAGGTGTTATTCGTTGCACGCGTAATGAGCGTGAATCTTTGCCATGTGATGAAAGTCTGTTCATACAAGTAATCAAGATGAGCTTTAACCAGCGACGAAAAACGATACGCAACTCCATAAAACAGCTGCTTAGCGGCTCCACTGAAGACCATCCGTTTCTAAGCTTGCGACCTGAGGTGTTGAGCGTAGAACAATTTATAGAGTTGACTCAATTTGTAGCTCGTCAAAAAAACGAACAATCGTTGGTAGAATAAAATAAAAATCCGTTTCTTTGTTGCACTTAAAATTGATGTAGCATGAGTTCTTCAGCATTTTTCTACGGTATTGGTGATTTTCTAACTTGGACGTTTGGATTCTTTGAACTCGTTGGGAATATATTTAATTATTCACTTATTGTACTCGGATTCGTCGGGCTATTTTATTGGTTAAACTGGCAGAAGAAGTTCAATGATCAAGCAGCTAATAACCCAGATCAACTAAAATAATTGATTTGGAAAATGATACGAAAGGTTGTTGGTTTCCAGCAACCTTTTTTGTTTTATTAATGCGCTTCTCGTGAAAAAAACCTTCATTATAACAGCCGGTGGAATTGGCAAGCGAATGGGATCCGATATTCCAAAACAATTTATTACCATCGCAGGTAAACCCATTTTATTGCATACAATGGAACGGTTTCATTCCTTCGATCCAACCGCTCAAATGATCATTACTTTACCCGCTGATTGGCATCAATTCTGGAAAGAAATCCTAGAAGACCTCAACTGCACTATTCAACACGAATTGGTAGAAGGCGGAAAAGAACGTTTTCATTCCATTCAACAGGCATTAACAAAGTGCGAGGGTGAAGTGATTTTTATTCACGATGGCGTGCGCCCTTTGGTCAGTTTAGAAACACTAAAGCGCTGCGAAGAGACAGTCACCCAATTCGGTACGGCAGTTCCTGTGTTGCCTTTAAAAGAATCCTTACGAAAAATAGTTGCTGATCAATCTCAAGCCGTTAGAAGGGATAACTTTTGTACTGTTCAGACCCCGCAGTGTTTTCGATTTGAAATGCTCAAAGTAGCATACTCTAAAGACTACCATGATGGAATTACAGATGATGCAAGTCTTATTGAAGAAGCTGGATTTTCCATACATCTCGTTCAAGGAAATGAGGAAAATTTAAAAGTAACTACTGCACTAGACCTTGAATGGCTTCATTTTCTGATGACTAAGAGCTAAAATCCGTTCTACCTTGTGTGCAAGAACCGTATCTTTGCACTTCTAGATAAAATTATGAAAGTCATTGATCACTTAAAGCAAGCAACCTCAACGTTGTTTTCCTTTGAAATTCTTCCCCCATTAAAAGGGAAAAGTATACAATCCATTTTTGATGGAATTGATCCATTGATGGAATTCAACCCAAGATTTGTAAATGTCACTTATCACCGTGAAGAGTACATCTACAAGGAACGTGAGAATGGCTTGTTAGAAAAAATTGCGATGCGTAAAAGACCGGGTACGGTTGGTATTTGTGCAGCAATCATGAATAAATACCAGGTTGATGCCGTTCCTCACTTGATCTGCGGTGGATTTAGTAAAGAAGAGACAGAAAATGCCTTGATTGATCTTCAATTTTTAGGTATAGACAATGTGCTTGCCTTACGCGGTGATTCCATTAAAACGGAAAGTGTATTCCGACCACATCAGGACGGGCACGAGCACGCGGTAGATTTAATCCATCAAATCACTGACATGAATTCAGGTAAATACTTGGTAGATGACGTTCAATTAGCTCCTACTGACTTCTGCATTGGCGCTGCAGGTTACCCTGAAAAACATTTCGAAGCAATGAATATGGCTACGGATTTGAACTACCTGAAAGCTAAAGTAGATGCAGGAGCGCAGTATATTGTGACACAAATGTTTTTTGACAATAAAAAATACTTTGAATTTGTTGATGAATGCAAAAAGATTGGCATTAATGTGCCGATTATTCCTGGAATAAAACCTATTAAAACACTACAACACGGTACATTTTTACCGAAATTCTTTAACGTGAGTTTTCCCGAAGAACTTTCAAAAGAATTATTAACATGCAAAGACAATCAGGCGGTAGAGAAATTGGGGATTGAATGGGGCATTCAACAATCTAAAGAATTAAAAGAAGCCGGGGTTCCTTGTATCCACTATTATACTATGTCGAATTCTACAATGGTTCGATCAATCGCTAGCGAAATATTCTAAATTTAAGAGATGAAAAAGATACTTGTTACTGCATGTTTATTGGTTGCAACTCAAGCGATGAGTCAGACAGAAAAGCTGAACATCAAAAATGCACTGGTAGTTGGTCAATTGGACAAAGGAGAAGACCGCTACACCCTTGAGGTGAATTTGACTGAATTACTTACACAACAAGGCATTAAAGCCATTCCATCGCTAAATATGATGAAGATGGGTAGTGATGCTGTCCTACTTGCGACTGATTCCATCCAGCAATTGGTTAAGTCCAAAGGTGTAGACACCTATATTTTGGTCACAATTAGAGGGTATGACAAACGCTTTAAACCATCGGCATGTAAAGATGATTTATCTACAGCATTAAGTATTGGCAATCTTTTTCCTATGTATCGAGATGAAGCAGTTTCGGTAAGTTTTGAATTCATCTTCTACCGCAATGGCCAGTGTATTGGAACAGATATCGTAAAATGTGGCAACGTTGCAGATCGAGACAGTGTGATCAAGAGGTTCCGAAAAGTAATGGCTCGAAGGATACAGAATAAGTGGATATAAAAAAGGGCTGTCTCAAATGAGACGGCCCTTTTTTTTAAAATTCAATAAGTTTATTAATTACCACCAACCATAAATTACTGTTTCATAAACAACATCTGGTTGGTTTTCACCATATGCAACACCAATATCACGTGCTGCTTTGATCGTAGCTTTTTCGATATCTACTTGATCTTGTTGTTGTTTTAACATGAAATTCCACTCACGCTGATCGATTTCTTTTATGCGTTTTGCCATTTTATCATAAAGCACCTTAGCTTCACCATAGCATGACGAATTAGGTTCAATTTTGGCAAGGTAAGCTGAAGCTGCTTCTGCACCATAATAATCTTGGTTAGCAGCCCATTTACCATTAGCTTCAGCCAGGTCAATTTTACATTGTCGATCTATCTGTTGTTTATAAATTGGGGCTACTGCGTTCATTGCCTTATCATAACAATCCTTACAAACTTCTGGAACAGAAACTAATTTTGCAATTGCGGCATCATACTTCTGTTGACTTACTAAAGACTGAGCCTCTTTAAGAATAAAATCACATTTGCTGTTGTAGTATTCAATAATTTTACGTTTGCCTTCTTCTATAAAAGTTTGGTATTGAGGCCCTTTAGTTTTAATCTGTGACAATGCGGAAATGTACGCTTTTGTCTCATTATCACCAATGCCCTGTACTTCAATAGATTGGCTGGCAAACTTAGTTCCTTCAATACCGTCACCAATGTAGAAGGTTACTTCCAAATTGTAAACGTGTTTTGGCGGAGCAGTGGGCGTAATTTCTTTATTCAGCATAACAACGTTTGCAGTCAAAATAAATCTTTCTTTATTCGGAACGCCTCCCAAACCGTTGAGAGTAACCATTTGATTTATTTTATTTGACAATGTACTCCTTGCTGCCTCAGGCATTTTATCGATTTGTTGAGGCACATAGGCTGCAATAGCTAATCTTTCTGTGTCGTTTGATGATTTTGCAGTATTTTGAGCAAATACATAAAGGGTAAAAAGAGAAAATACAGTTGATAAAAGAATTATTTTCATGATATAAATTTTTACTGTTGTTTATCTTTAATAGTAACTGTAGCTTGCCCGAGGCCTTCCATACTTACTGTGGCATCAAGACCAATACTCTGCAAATATTCTTGTAATCCTTCTGCCCATGTTTGGGTATCTAAAGCTACGTTATTTTTATCATATAATGGAATTCTTACTTGTTCAAGTTCAATGTAAGTTTCATCTGCGTCAAGTTGACTAAATCTACCTTGAACAGTATTTTCAGTGACCCATTTCTTAATAAGTTTAGAAAGTTGAGTACCACCATAAGAGGAGGTGTTTAGGTCTTCCGAAAAATTTGCATCCAGATCAACAATCAAAGACACCTCTCTTCCGTTTGCATTTAAATCATCAAAATGTTTTTGCAATTGAGCATTAAAATTATCTAGGTGAGATAAAACCGCTTCTTCTAAAAGAATTGCTGGGTCTTGCTGGAATGAAGGCTGTCCGCTCCCTTGGGCACCTGCAATTTGTTTATCTGTATATGCATCAAGACCGCGGATTTGGAATGTAACGTATTTTTTTGGACCTTGGGATTTTACTTCCCACCAAATATCCATCCAAATATCAGCTTTTGCCACTTCTGCAAGTTCTTTTGACGGACTTACTTTCTTCTTTTTAACTTGCCCTTTAGCTTGTTTTTGAGCCAATTTCTTTAGCGTTGCTTCCAAGTCTTTCAATGGAAAATCTCGATCAGTCATGAGCTCGTTAATTTTACCAATGACAATCATTAAGTCAGAGCTATTTTGAACGGCTGCTTTATAATCCGGCACACTGACCGGAGTTCCCTGATCATCAAAATTCATCATGAAATTATTTGTTGGAGCTTTACACCATCGATCAGCTGGTACTACCATAATCGTTGGCTTTTTCGCTTGTCCAAATGATACAAATGAACTTAGAAATACAATAAATAATAAGGTTATTTTTTTCATAATTAGAATATTAATTTTTTATTATTTTAAAATGCCGTCTTGAATTAACTTTTGCTTAAGCTCAGAGCGGAGCACCCGAACATATACTGCCTGGGTTACTCCTTCTCTTGAACCTTTTCGTTCTCTCAATTTTCGGTCGATTCTCTCGTCTTTTAGGTTAACATATTTCGTGTATTCACCGCCATCTGCAAAGAATCGATTGAAATAATCTTCATATTTCTGAGCCGCATTAACTTCGGGTAAAACAGGACGTTTTTCACATTCTTGTCTTCCTTCAATAATACCTTTAAATATTACATCCCGAACGGCATTCTTCTTTGCTTGTTCACTAGCATCGAAATAATTCCTTCCCGTACCGTATGCTTTTAAAGTCTGAGAACCATCTCCTTCAACTCCCATACATTCGGTTTGGTAAGTATAATTACCAGAAATCTTTTTTTGTTGGGAACAAGCTCCCATTCCAATAGACAACGATAATACAGACAGAAATAATTTGATCGATTTCATATTATTATGATTTAAAATCCACTACTTAAACCTCTTATAATCCCAGCCGCTTCAAGGTCTTTTCTTAATTGAGCAGAACTTACTGAAACTACTACGCCTATTTTATACTCTTTTCCTACTTTCACTCTGTCTTCAGCAGCAACGGCACCGTCACCTGTCACATTTACATATTTCATGTATTTACCATTATCGGCGAAGAAATCTTTAAAAAAGTCTGCCTTTTCTTGTTCTAAATTTGGATTAGAGGTTAGAGGTTTCTGAGCTCCAGGACCACTATAGCCTTTGAAAACTACTCCATGAACGGCATTTTTCTTAGCTTGTTCAATGGCAACATTTGGTTTTTTAGAATATTGCCAAACCTTGATAAGGTAGGTTCCTTGTTCACCTTGTTTCACTCCTTCTAATTCATATCTCCAATTCTCGGTATCCTCGTCAGCCTTTTTACGAGCCTGAGAGAATGTTGAAAAAGAAGTGAACAATAGAATTGTTAATAATGCAATATTGGCTTTAACGTTTGTTTTCATATCTGTAAAATTACAATTTAAAATTTCAATCTTAATCCAACATAAACTGGAGTTGAAAAATTATTCAATTTATCAAACCCCCAATCTGATGATTTTTCTAATTCTTCTACACCAGTTAGTGGAACTTCATTTTGATCTACCCAGTCATAACCTAAACGCATATTGAAACACGGCTTAGCAAACAAGGATAGAGAAGGTCCAAAATGAAATCCTATTCCAATTCCACCATTGATATATAGACTGCTTCCAATTAATTGGTTCTCACCTTGACCTGATATCGTAAGACTGGCTAATCCTGCTCCAAACTCTGGCATTACATAAAGATTACCCTTTTTTGTAAAATAAGTTTCGCGTGAGAGACTTCCGCCATAAGTAATTACACTTCCCTTAGATGCACCTCCGAAAATGAAAGATTGTACTGATGAATCCGCGAAAAAGTTCTTATCATTAAACATGTTGAAACTAGCATTTATATTTAAATGCCATCCACGAAGTAGTCGATTGATATTATCTGGAAGGATTCCTTTTGTATATCGTGCAAGTCTTAATTCAACACCACCGTTAATACCACCTACCACATTATCAAGAATTCCATAACCAAGATTTACACCAATTCCCCAATCCTCTTTCATTTCAACCAACATACCATTGTAAAGTTTTTTACCCCCTTGTTGTCTAAAGGTTGAAGCTAATGATTCTCCCTCTGCAATTGTATCGTTATTAACTATTTTTGACGGTCTAAGAACCCCTTTTCTTTTCTTTACCTGATTCCCTTGTTCATCCTGCTCAATTTCGTAAGCGAACATTCTTTGATCAATGTAGATACCTTCTTTACTACCTAACTTAGCTGTAATTGGCTTTTCTGAAAAGATAGGAGCTTTTACTCTAAAGTCATCGATTTGTTTACTTGCTTTGAACATTGAAGATTCTTGCATAGATGATGGAAGCTCCGCAAGTAACTCATCCATTGTTAATCTTTTTGGAGAAAATGGCTTGTTATATGTTTCAGGATTATTTGATTGACTTGATGTAGCTGAAGCACTTCCCGTGTAAACGAGCTCAACAGGAAAATCAAAGTTGTCAAATGCTGATATTCGTGAAGAACGATTTTCTGTCATGGATTCATCTATATACAAATCATTGTCGAAAATTACTTGAACAGAGTCATTCCAAATTACTTTGAAAATCTTAACATCGAAATTTATCATCCAACCCTCCAAAGTCCTTTTAACAGGAGTGGCTGGTTTGCCAGTTTTTGCAGCCAGTGCTTGAGCACGGGCATCTTGCTCGTTGTAAAACTGCTCATACGTTTTAACACTAGAAATATCATACACAACTATAAAGTTTCTCTTCATTAGCTCTGAAGCAATATCTGTGTAAACTTTTAGTTTGTCTTTAGAGCTAGATGAAACTAGCGCCTGATTATCCGTAGCTGAATATTTCGCAGCCTCCATAATCTTATCGAAATTAAAATTTCCTTTAGCATCTCTTGACCACTGATCTCCAACCATTTCAGTTGAAACTTTTTTCAATGATTTATAAACAAGACTTAAACAAATTGAATCGTATGCTTTGCGCTGAGCCTGCACCTCTTTGATGACCTTTTTCAATTCCAAAGGATCAACATTTTCAGGCATCGTTGGGATTACAGGCTTAGTTATTGAAAGATATTTTGTTTTGATATTTCTTTGATCGAATCTCTTTTCAACTGGTAATTTTTCAAATGATTTAAAAACCTTATTTACTTCAGAAGAAGTACTGGAAATAAAAACATTTGCCACAGATGGCCTGTAAAAGTTTAAAGAGACTTTCTTAGGAGCAACTTCAGCTTGTCCAAACGATGTAAAAGCTAGTAGAATTGCACCAAATTTCAACGTAAATTTTTTCATACTTAAGAATAATGGTTAATTGCCCTACTCATAACGCTTTTCGGAAACCGCGGCTCTAATGCGAGTCAAATTTAATCGATTATTTAAAATTAACAAAAATTTACTGAATACTTTTGATCTTTCGTTTAAATAATCTATGTTTTGAAGACTTTGGAATTAACTTATGAACGGGTTAAAATTCGCGCCACATACTTGCCAATAATATCAAACTCTAAATTCACTGGAGAACCTACTTTCAATTCATTAAAATTGGTATGCTCGTAGGTATAAGGAATGATGCAAACAGAAAATTGATTCGCTTGAGAATTGACCACTGTTAAACTTACTCCATTTACGGTAATTGATCCTTTCTCAACGGTTAATTGATCTCCGATGTAAGAAAACGTGTATTCCCAACTTCCATTTAAATCGTTGATTGAAATACATTCGGCAGTGCAATCAACATGGCCCTGCACAATGTGACCGTCAAATCGACCGCCTGCCGCCATGCACCTTTCCAAATTCACTGAATGACCAACTTTCCAATTACTGAGGTTCGTTTTGTTCAGTGTTTCTTGAATGGCTGTTACGGTATAACTTTCACCTTGGATATCAACAACCGTGAGGCAACATCCATCATGTGCAACACTTTGATCAATACGTAACTCATCCGTAAATGATGAAGAAAGTGTAAAGTGTACATTCGTTCCTTCGTGACGAATGGCTTCAAGTTTTCCTTGTGTTTCTATGATTCCCGTAAACATTGTACTTTTAAACAACAAATATCTGAATAAGTTTATAAAATGACTCGCCG
>JBILNH010000211.1:0-3673 GCA_044375095.1 Crocinitomicaceae bacterium | reverse complement strand
AAGAATATTGAAGAAGATCCCACAGAACGAACCACGCATACCTTGAAAGTATACAAAGAGTATACGACTACAAAAGTGCTGGCATTGGAATTCATTAAAGGGATCAAAATTTCCGATGTTAGTCAACTGGAAGCCAAAGGATTTGATTGCAAAGAAATTGCCCGTAAGCTCGCTTTGTCGTATATCAAACAAGTTTTTCAATACGGTTTTTTCCACGCAGACCCTCATCCGGGAAATTTACTTGTAATGTCGGATGGCAATGTATGTTTCCTCGACTTTGGTATGATGGGAAGTATTATGAATCGCGACATAGAGATGTTTGGATTTCTGTTTATTTCAGTGAAAGAAGAAGATGTTAAAGGAATTATTAAGGCGCTACAGCGGATGTCAGATGTTACGGTAGTTAAAGACTTACGAGCCCTTGAGTTTGCGATTAATGATTTTGTTCACTCGTATAGTTACAGTGGTTACCACGATAACGAAATGAGTACAATCCTTATGGAGCTTAAGGATGTAATCGTTGGTCATGGGCTTAAAGTTCCGGCTCATTTCTTCCTTCTTGCCCGTTCAATGATGACGATTGAAGGGGTAATTCATCACCTCGATCCAATGCTTGATGTGTTGGAATTAGCCAAGCCATATTTGATCAAATCGTTCAAAAAGGAATTTGATCCACTTAAATTGGGGAGTAAAATGATCACAGGCCTGTTTGAATTAGGAGCGTATATGGAGGAATTTCCTGGTGATTTAAAGAATGCGATACGCAAAATCAATACCGGTCAGGTTAAAGTAGATTTAACCCATAAGGGCATGGATCCGATGGTACATACAATTAACCGCGTGATGCGTCAGGTTGTTTTATCGTTGATTTTTGCGGGATTAACAGTGGGTTCAACCTTGTTTATCATTCACGATGTCCGTCCACATTGGGGAAGCGTATCGGCATTTGGCGTAATTGGAATTATTTTAGCCGCCTATATTGGTTCTAAAATCATGACAGATTTACGCAAAGGCGATCATGACGATTGGAAGGGATGGGATGATGAATGAGCATTCATCTCCTTCAATTGGAGACGAATGCTTTTTTTAAATGTGCGTACGCTTCACTCATTTCAACCTGAAAGTTTTCCCATTTCGAACGCTTAGGTGTTTCTTTACGGTTCATTAATCCGTTGATGATCTTCTGAACTGCCGCTTTGCGCTGTTCGTAAAATGTATGCAGACGTTCCCGTGCTGGTTGTGTTCGCTGGTTGAGCACCTCCAATTTAAGTTTAAGTAATTCCAACGATTCGAGCACCTGAGCATAACGTCTGATGAACTCAGGGTTCGTTTTAATCGCTACTTCAAGCTCATGTATAGTTAATTTCAGCTGTTTTTTACGCTCATTGAACGCTTCAATTGTTTCTGTTTTTCCCAGCTCAAGTTGAATGCGCAACTCCTCTAATTTATTCAATAGAAGCACGAATTGATCACGTTGGTGTTTCACGTCATTTTTGATGTCATGTATGGAATGTGCATATTTTTTGCTCATCGATTCATAGACTTCTATAGTTTCCAATTTTCCTAAATGAAGTTGAACATCTAGTTTTTCTAACTCTTCTGCAGATTTTCGTAATCCTTTGGCAATTCGTTCGCCCAAATGTTGTTTTTCCATGCGTTTTTTTTCGAAAACTAAGGACAAGAAAATTGAAGGAATAATTAAATCAATCGGATTGGCTGCTATTTCAATCAGTTGCGTTTAGACTTTTTTCTGAGAGACTCATAATCGAGCCAATACACAAAACGCAGGGAGAAACTGTTCAACGCATCATTTTCGAAAAGGTCGCTTGTGTTGGAGAAATAATCGAGCTCGACAGATTTATTCGTAGAGAAAATCGCGTTTTTCCAGACTATGTTTAATTCGCTTCCAGGTAAAAACACCCATCTGTAAACCAAGTCAATGGTAAAAGCATTATAATTGGCGTTGTAAGCAGAATTCCCGTTAATATCTGTTCCTTGGAAATCTGTTTCAGTCAAGCGACCTTCATTATTCAATAGATAAAATTGATCATACGAAACGGCTGATCTGTAATGCCTTAATCTGAACGTAATACCCATGCGATTCGTAAGAATCAGTCGTAAATTGATGCTGTTTGTCGTGTTAATTCGATCGCGTTTACCAAAAATTATTCCTTGTACGGAATTAAAAGGGATACCAAATGGCACAGCATATCCTAGTCCGTTAAGATTGAAATGCTGCTCGAATTCGTAAATAAGAAAAATACGATTTGATATGCGGATTCTTGGACTCAATCCAAAAATGTATTCTTTCCAATTTTCTTGTCCAATAAACACATAGTTCACAGAAGCATCTATTGCGAACCGTTTTTGATAATTCGTTGACGTCCAATAGCCGATATTAAACCAGGTTGGACGAACAAAATAACGTCCCGAAGTTCTAGGTTCAAAGTAATCGAAAGACTCCGTTAGCGAACTGTTGAATTCAATTCCATTCGCGTGAAATTTTCTACTTATCAGCCCTATGTTTCCGTTCAAATAAGTGGCAGTGTATGTATCTGGATCATACAATCGGTTGTATGATAAGGACAAAGAGCTAAACAGTTGATTGAATATACCAAAGGGTTTGAAACGCCGGTAACCAATCGTCGCATCCAAAATACGCTTATTGTTGTTGGCATTGAATCCAAGGTCATTTGGGTTATATGTAGTTGATTCTTCGAAATACCCCGCGTTGTATATGAAATTTCCGGTTTGTTTTCCAAGTCGCAAACCTGCATTGTAGCCTGTGTTAATCTTTTCGGAGAATTGATTCGATAATGCGGAGCGTCCGGAGAGAAAGTAACGATTGTCTTCTGAATTGAATTTAAAGTTCAGTCCGGTAACATTTGCATCGTAAAAGTTTCCTTCCCTCATAACATTGGTATTAGTAAAGGTAATCGAACTGTTGTTTTTTAAATTTTGGTCGAGCACCAATACATTATAATTTGAAAAAGGGGAAACGATTACGCTTCGTTCTTGGCCTGTTAATAAATCAAGTGCCGTTGATTGCTGTTCGGCGGTTAATGCATTAAATACTCCTATTCCGAGCCCTTTTTTCGTTCTGCCTGATAGTTTAGTTGCATTCAATAATTGTGGAGGTTCAGCAGTTTGCTGCAGTACCTCATAGGGGTTGATTTGGGTGTATGCTATGCCTGAAGGGGCTTGGATGCCAATACGTCTTGAATAGAATAATCCGGCTTTGGAAAATATTTCCGTTCCTTCTGTGAAAAACTGACGGTTTTCATTGAATTGTATTTCAAATGGACTTAAATTCAGTACTTGATTGTCAAAAACGACCTGTCCAAAGTCGGGGACAAGCGTAAGATCAAGCGTAAATGCTTCATTCAATCCCCATTTTATATCCATTCCACCATTGAAAGAACCTCTCCAATCAGGCTTACTTAAAGCGCTGGGAGATCTTTCTGCGTATGAAGACAGATACGGTATAAAAGCGAGGCGCAACGGCGGTTGAATACCCTCAATTCCAATGGCCTTGCCACATTGCGCAGGAAGATTATCAAAATCGGGTTGTATTGGATTCCAACTTGATTCCTCTCGTGTTTCGGAGATGTACCGATAAAAATTAATTCCCCATTGTTGAATATCCTTTTTCGGAAAACGGATAGCAGAGTAG
>JBILNH010000053.1:0-13963 GCA_044375095.1 Crocinitomicaceae bacterium | reverse complement strand
ATTTTTCAGTATGCGTTAAAATCTGCGAATGCACATCCCCACCAATCGGTAATGATTGGTGATGATTATGAGATTGACGTGGCAGGAGCTCATCGCGTAGGAATGCATGGAATACATTTTGATCCCTCTCATCAATTCCCTGATGAAGATCGCGGAAGAATACGTTCATTGACTGAACTTCCAGAAATTTTACCTTGGATACTCAGGACAATTTAGCGATATCCTATAGTCCATTTACCTGGACTAATTTTCAATTTAGTTGGATTCCAAAGGTAACATTTGATGCTATCTGTGGGAAGGCTTGCCGACGGTAGTTTAAACCCTAAGTACGCAGTACCCAAGTCTTTATTTCCTTGGAATTGTTGATTGACATCAAAGCTTTGATAAAGCACTGGAGAATTGCCATTTAATAGTTGTTTTTCATCACGTTCAATCGTCACAACACCATAGACAGGCTCATTACCCTCAACAATCGAATGATTGGTTAAAAACACTGAACTTCCACTATTAAATTGATCGACAGGCCATGTAACAGTGGCTAAGAACTCTTCTTCTGATACTTGCATTTGTTGAACCGTATTCGGTCTAAGTTGCTTATTTGACTTTTTAAAAAACACATAGCGACTATTACCAAATGATGCATCCTTAAATACTACAGGGTAACGCGACCGAATTACCGCTATAAATTGCTCAGAATGATACGCATTGTTTAACGCATATAAAAAATAGGTTGTTTTGATCCTTTGTACACGTGCGAACAATTTGTTAACAGCTTCAGGCTCATCCCAGTTCTTGATGTCTTCATTCACATCATTTTTCAAATAGTAATTCAGGTAAGCTGCATTGTTGGTATTGGTTGCATGAGTAATAGAAGAAAAACCTGTTTTATCGTGAATTTTATTTATATCTGCCGCTAAAAACTTGAAATCACCAAAATGATGAAACTTTAGCACAGAATCAAACATAAACGAATGGAGCAACAACACAAAGGCACCGAGAATAGTGACCGTTTTACTCAGTTGAATCTGGTGTCCTAAAACTATCAGCAGAAAAGGTAAGATAAACAACACCACTAGCTCTCGAAGAACAGGAGTCAAGAGGTACGAAATTAAATACCCAAACACTAAGGTCAACAAAACAATTAACCAGGCCATTCTGAATGCAATCGGGTGAGAACTTTTAATCCTTTTATTGATCAATGAATAGACGATAACACTTAAAAACAGCAGTGCTAGCCACACAGAATTGTTAAGTAATTGAACCCCCACATCCATTAACCAATCCCATGATGGAGCAGCTAACCATTGTAATCCTCCGCGGTTCAATTGATACCAAGTCACAGAAAGGTGTGGTAAAAAGTACACACAGGCCAACGCACCTGCAATGACAACGTCCCACCGCTTTTTTGAATTGAGGATTATAAGCCCTAACAAACCGAGAACACCAGCCGTCAAAAATGCAAAGTAATGGGAGAGCATTGCACCGGAAAGGCCAAGCGAAAGAAAGAAAATCCATCTCCAAGAACGGTCCTTTTTTTCATTCAATTCCAAAATGCCCAAAAAACTGAAAAGAATAAAAAAACTTCCTGAATTATATGGTCTGGCTAACGTTGTATGAATAATGAGGAACGAAGATCCGATGTAAATGAGTAGAGGTAAATACGCAGCTTTTTCGGAAAAGTACTTTCTGCATATCCCGTAGATTAAGAACATATTTCCCATGTAGAAAAAAAGACTTGGAACACGGATAATCCAGTCAGCATCTCCAAACAAGCGCACCCAACACCAAAGCAATACTTGATAGAAAACAGGATGCATATCGCCGTGCGTCACCCCGAAATACCAAAAATCATCCCATGAAGAAAATCCAGTTCTGTACCACGCACTCAATTCATCGTTCGATAAACCATGGTAAGAAAGGAATACAACCCTTGTGATTAATCCTAGTAGTAGGAGTATTAGAAAATAGCCATGTTTTTTGGCGAGCCTCATTAACCGTATAACTCTTGGCGTGTTTTTTCATAAAGAACCATACCTGCTGCAACACCTACATTTAAGGAGCTTATGTCTCCAAACATTGGGATTTTAGCTCGAACGTCAGCGAGGTTTATTAGGTCTTGTGTTATTCCATTTTCTTCGGAACCCAAAATTACAGCCACTGAACCGCGTAAATTGGTTTCATAAAGCGGTATTGCTCCTTTTTCGGTACATGCAACAACACGCAATCCGCATTGCTGTAAATAAAAAAGCGAATCTTTGAGGCTTTTTGTTTTGCAAACAGGTAAATGATGTAATGCGCCTGCTGAAGTTTTAATGGCATCAGGAGTAATCAGTGCAGACCCTTTATCTGGAATAAGAATAGCATCAACCCCTTGACAAGCAGCAGTTCGCGCAATTGCGCCAAAGTTTCGCACATCGGTTATTCGATCGAGAACAAGAATAAATGGTTTCTCATTTTTCTCTAAAAGTTCCTCAACAAACGGTTCTATTTGCCCATACTCAACTGGAGAGATATCCGCCACAACACCTTGATGATTGCCTTGAACTAAACTGTTAATCTTTTCGATCGGCACAAACTGCAAGGCATATTCTTTCCCGTTCAATTCTTTTTTCAGTTCCAGAAAAAGATCTTTATTCATATTCTTCTGAATCCAAATGCGGTTAATTGCTTTCCCGCTTTTTACAGCTTCAATAACTGAATGAACGCCAAAAACAAGGTTTTCACTTGTTTTTTTTCGTTGTTGGTATTTCTCTTGATTCCTCATAGTTATGCTGTAAACGTGTAATTAACTTGAATAGATTCATTCATTGATTTCATCACTGGACAGGCTTTTGCAGCCGCAATTATGCGTTCTTGTTGCTCATTAGACCAACCATTGCCATCAAGATTTACCTCAATAGCTAATGAGCCAATTCGACGTGGGCTTGATTCCATATTTTTTTGAACTGTCGCTGTCGCCTTAACAAAAGGAATATCCCTTTCCTGACAATAAATCCCGATGATTGTAAACATACAAGAAACAGAGGCTGTAGCCACTAAATCTGTTGGTGAAAAAGCCTGACCTTTACCCTTGTTATCTACTGGTGCATCCGTTACAATTTCAGTCCCAGACGCCAAATGGGTACATTTTGTCCTCAGTTCTCCCAAATACTCTATTCGCGCTGTGGCCATTTCCGTTGATTGTATTAATTTTGAAAACGTAAAAAAATCGTGCACAAAGGTAGGCTTTTTGAGTAATTACAATTTATCAAAAAACCGAAACACTGTTCTATTTGTTACACCAAAAAGTCAAACTCATGGAAGGGGAAGCAATACAGAGCGATTCTGTTCGAATTAAAAAACCGAAATGGCTAAGGGTAAAATTACCGATAGGTGAAAATTACCGCAAAGTTCGTTCGTTGGTTGATGAACACAAGTTACATACCATATGTGAAAGTGGAAGTTGCCCAAATATGGGTGAATGTTGGGGAGAAGGGACAGCCACGTTCATGATTTTAGGAAACATATGCACGCGTTCTTGTGGTTTTTGCGCGGTAAAAACAGGAAAGCCTGAAATGGTTGATCCTTTCGAGCCAGGAAAAGTTGCGCACAGTGTGAAGACTATGGGGATTAAACATGCGGTAATTACCTCTGTGGATCGGGATGACCTTAAAGACGGTGGATCTGAAATATGGGTCCAAACGGTCAATGCTATTCGCCATCAATCACCAGGAACCACTTTAGAAACATTAATTCCTGATTTTGCCGGTAACTGGGAGAATCTTCAGCGCATTATTGATGTAGCACCAGAAATAGTTTCTCATAATATGGAGACTGTTCGTCGCTTGACAAAACAAGTTCGAATTCAAGCAAAATACGACAGAAGTTTGGAAGTGTTATTTCGACTTAAAAAGGGAGGAATGCGCACGAAATCAGGTGTAATGCTTGGCTTAGGTGAAAGTGAGGAAGAAATACTGGAGACAATGAGCGATTTACGAGCTGTTGACGTGGATATTTTAACGCTCGGTCAATACCTTCAACCTACTCCTAACCACCTCCCTATTGTGGAGTTTGTTACACCTGAACGATTTGACAATTACAGAGAAATTGGATTAAAAATGGGGTTCAGGCATGTAGAAAGCGGCCCATTAGTGCGGTCATCTTACCATGCAGAAAAACACCTGTTCTAAGTGGTTGACTTGTATACTTTTCGCTCTTTTTTTTTTTGTAGAGCTTGAAGTGAAAACCCTTTTGACTTATTTTTGTTAAAATAAATTTAAACTAAATGCATATATCGCTCAACAATCTAATTAATAATTAGTATTTTGGCGGTCGCTATACAGAAAATTCGGAAACATTACGCTATGAAACGAAATAACATCATCATTGGTTCGGTATCACTTCTAGCTGTTGCTGCTGCTTTAGTGGTTGCACCGTGGAATTTCAACGATTCTAAAGGATCGTATGTAAAGAAAGGTCTTTCTTCCATGGAAGAGAAGTCTGCTGAAGACGCACGCAAGTGGTTGGAAGCTCGGTACATTGATCAAGAAACAGGGCTTCCTATAACTCCAGAAAAACTTGAGTTAATCCGTGCTCAGGTAAGAAAAATGGCGAAGAACAAAAACATTGGATTTATTGAACAAGGTCCAGACAACATTGGTGGTCGAACGCGTGCTATTCAAGTAGATCGCACAAACAATAATCGCCTTTGGGCAGGAGGTGTTTCCGGAGGTTTATTTGTTTCAACTAATCGAGCTAATGCTTGGTCTCGTATCGATTCATATATTGACGCAGGTGCATCACCTTTTATTTCTAGTATGACCCAAACCACAGATGGAACGTTGTTCGTTGCAACTGGTTTTGACGGGAAATTTAGTGAACCGTTTGGTGGCGGAAATGGTGTATGGTATTCAGAAGATTTTGGTGCAACTTGGGCTAAAATACCAGGCACAACTACATGTACAGAGATTGTATCTTCAGATGTAGACGATTGGGTTTGGATGGCGACTACTACAGGATTAAAGAAATGGAAATTAGGTGACCCTTCACTTACAAGTGTTACAGTTACCAATGGTGCTTGTGGTACCATTCAAATGTCGAAAGACGGACAAGTATTAGTTGGTTCATTTGCTTCTAGTAAAACATATGTTTCTTCAGATGGAGGAAATACATGGTCAGATAAATCAGGTTCAGGAGCTGGGTTAGTTCCGGTAGGAGCTCCTCGCATTGAATATGCGATTTCAGCCTCACGTGTAGCTGGAAATTACTCGTTGTATGCTGTAAGAACTGGTGGGAACCTTTTGGGAATGAATGTTTCTCACGACAATGGTCAAACATGGTCTCAATTTGTTGGCGCTTCTGGTACTCCAAGCAACCTTGACATATACAGAGATCAAGGAACATATAATTCAATTTTAACAGTTGACCCAACTGATAACGAGCGCATTTTAATTGGTGGTATTGATGTTTGGCAATGGAAGCAAACAGTAAACAATCCACCGTCCGGCGGTTTTGAAATGGTTTCACAATGGTTTCTTCCTCCTTTCTCCCAAAAATATGTGCATGCTGACAACCATGAAATGAAATGGGATGCATTGAATAGACTTTATGTAGGAAATGATGGAGGTGTTGGTGTATCAGACGATTTCGGTGATAATTGGTATCCGGCGAATCGTGGATACAACGTAACACAATTTTATGGTATCGCCTTCGATAAAGACGGTGCTGTGATGGGTGGAACTCAAGATAATGGTACGTTATACAATGATCATACACTTTCTACGTTCCAAGAATTTAGAGAAGTAAATGGAGGTGATGGATTTGAATGTGAAATTTCATTTTTCAATCCGCGCGTTATGATTTCCTCGATTTATTACAACACAATTTCTCGTTCTGGTGATAGAGGACAAACATGGAGTTCATTTGTTCCCACATTCCCTGGGACTTACGATCCGGCAGGTACATCAGGGAGTTTTCACCCTTTCCACACAGAATTTGTACTTGCAGAATACTATGATTTAAACTCTAAAGATTCGGTAACATTTATCCCGACTAAAAACTACGCAGCAGGTTCTACAGTTAAAGTGCCAAGTCGTGCAACTGGCGACACTATGGAATACGTAACACCAACTGCGCTTTATTTTGACGATACATTGTTTTACAACAGTTCATTAACGCAACAAGATGTTTCGGTATTGAACACCTTAAACGGTCAAACAGTATTTTTAGGCAACTATTCATATACTCCTTTTGCAAGTGCATCCGGAACTAATCCGCCTACGATTGGTGACTCATTGCTAGTTAATTTTGAAACTGGTCCTGATACGGTAGTTGTTGGGGGTCTAGGAACTTATCCTCATTATTACGCTCAAAACGCTGCAACTGGTGAAATCATTAGTTTAGACAATGATACAATTGCATTTAACGTTGCCTGGGATACATTAATAGTTCAAGATCCTTTTCAATCTTGGTTCTTGATGTATGTAAACAGCAACGGAGGTGAGCTTTGGGGTACGCGAAATGCACTGCGCCTTTCGGCTTCTAATGTAGACTGGGTATTAGTTGCAAAAGGAATTGGTGGTGGAACATTCAACAATGTCGATATCGAATTTTCTAAAGACCTTAACCACTGTTATGTGAGTGCAGGAAGTGGAGTTTATCGTATTAATGGTCTAGGAGATGTGTACACCTCTGATCCGAACTTTAAAACAAAAGTTGGATGGAGTGGTACTGGTTTATTAACAGCGCCTTCTGCAACAACTAAGACACAAATTACCGCTACAGGATATGAAGGGATTGCACTCAATCCGAATAATCCGAATGACGTAGTTGTTTTAGCTGGATTCAGTGGATCTAACCGTCGTACACTCAACGCGACATCTGCTACTCCAACATTTACTACTTTACCAGCAATCCCTGGTGGAGTTGCATGTTACGATGGTATTATAGATCGAGATGATTCTGACATCATTGTTGTTGGAACATCTGAAGGTGTATTTGTAACTGAAAATGGTGGTGGTACATGGGAAAATTCATCTGCAGGATTTGAAGGAACACCTGTATACGAAGTTCGTCAATCTTGGAGGACTTGGGAAGAGGGTAACCGTCGTCCAGGAGAAATTTACATTGGAACGTTTGGACGTGGTATTTGGAGCTCAGCAGCCTATTTAGGAATTGGAGATTACAATGCGAACGGTTCGAAAGTGACTAAAACGAAATTGAAAACGTATCCAAACCCTACTACTGACAACACCACATTGACGTTCAACTTAGCCGAAACATCCAATGTTAATGTATTCGTTTACAACATTATGGGAACGCTAGTAAAAACGATAACTAATCGTAATGTACCAGCTGGTGCGCAAACATTAACAATTAATGGAAGTGACTTGCCGAACGGAACGTATATCGTGAAATTTGTAGCTGGTAAACAATCTGACACAGTTAAGTTTGTCAAGTTGTAAGACAAAAGAAATACACATCTAAAAGGGTCGCCAAAAGCGACCCTTTTCTTTTGATCGAAATTCAACTTTTCAATGAATAATTCTACCTTTGTATGGTAAAAATTGAAAGAGATGAATGCGTACGATGTTACAATTATTGGTTCTGGTCCTGGTGGATATGTTGCAGCTATTCGATGTGCCCAACTAGGGCTAAAAACTGCATTGATTGAAAAGTACTCCACACTTGGTGGGACATGTCTGAATGTTGGATGCATTCCTTCTAAAGCGTTGCTTGATTCTTCCGAGCATTACCACAATGCTGTGCATAATTTTGAAGAGCACGGAATAGAAGTTAAAAGCGTTAAGCCAAACTTGGCTCAAATGATCCAGCGCAAAAATCAAGTTGTGGAACAGACCTGTAGCGGTATTCAGTACCTGATGGATAAGAATAAAGTAGATGTTTTCAATGGTACTGGTTCTTTTGTGGATGCTACCACAATTTTGGTAAAAGGATCAACAAATCAAACCATTCAGACCAAAAACGTCATTATTGCTACTGGATCGAAGCCTAATTATTTTCCAGGCATGGAACCTGATAAAAAACGGATCATTACTTCAACTGAAGCATTAAGTATGAAGGAAATCCCAAAGAAAATGCTCGTCATTGGAGGTGGTGTAATCGGATTAGAACTTGGTTCAGTATATGGAAGATTAGGAACACAAATTGAGGTTGTTGAATTTGCTCCAACAATACTTCCAACAATGGATGGTGCACTGAGTAAAGAACTTACGCGATCGTTAAAGAAAGAAGGATTCAAATTCTACATGGAACATCGCGTACAAAAGGTAGAAAACAAAGGTAAATCTGTTATTCTTACTGCACTTAACAAGAAAAATGAAGAAGTACAATTCGAAGCTGATTATTGTTTAGTTGCTGTTGGCAGAAAGCCATTTACAGAAGGATTAAACCTCGAGGCAGCAGGAGTGGCTGTTAATTCACGTGGACAGATAGAAGTCAATGACCATTTACAAACTGCAGTTCCAACTATTTACGCTGTTGGTGATGTCGTTCGAGGAGCTATGCTGGCCCATAAAGCAGAAGAAGAAGGAGTGTATGTGGCTGAGTTAATTGCTGGACAAAAACCACACATCAATTATAACCTCATCCCAGGTGTCGTTTATACTTGGCCCGAGGTTGCAGCTGTCGGTAAGACTGAGGAAGAATTAAAGGCGGCAGGAGTCAATTATAAATCAGGCTCCTTCCCTATCAAAGCTTTAGGTCGTGCTCGTGCAAGTATGGACACCACAGGATTGGTTAAAATACTTTCTGATGCAGAAACAGATGAAATACTAGGCGTACATATGGTTGCTCCTCGTGCAGCGGATCTTATTATGGAGGCGGTTGTTGCCATGGAGTACCGCGCTTCTGCGGAAGACATAGCGCGCATTTGTCACCCTCACCCAACGTATTCAGAGGCTGTAAAGGAAGCAGCATTAGATGCTACAGCCAACCGAGCTTTACATGTATAATCAACAAATTCTAAAGAAGAAAAACTGGTTTTAGATAAAACAAAAAAAGCACCAATAAGGTGCTTTTTTTGTTTTCATTGCGATTAGTTATCATTCGCCTTTGACAAGTTCCATTTCATCCACTAAGTGTTTTGCCCCGCTGTAAATGTCCATTACCCAGAGCACATATCGAATGTCAACAACAACATTTCTACACCTGTTCGGATCGAACATATAATCTGACATTGTGCTTTCCCATGTTCTATCGAAATTCAATCCCATTAAATGACCATTTGCGTCTATCACAGGTGATCCAGAATTCCCTCCAGTGGTGTGATTAGATCCGGTAAAACATACCCACAATTCATCGTTTTGGGCATAAGGACCATAATTTTTAGCTTGATGCAATTCCAACATCCGTGGTAATAATTCAAAATCAGGATTTCCCGTATTGTATTTTGCGATAATACCATCCAATGTTGTATGTTCGGTATACATCATTCCATCGGCTGGTTTAGATCCCTCTAGTTGGCCATAAGTCACACGTAAGGTACTGTTTGCATCTGACCAATGCTTGGCTTCAGGAAACATGATGTATTTACCCTCCACATAAATTTTCAATAAGTCGTTCATTTTTGAATCAAATTGCTGAAAATTAGGCAAGACATTCGTCCTGAATTCAGCCATAAAATCAGTGTACAACTTAACTCCAGGATCTTTGAGTAGCTTTTTAAGCGAAGAAGACTTAAATCCATCTAAAAATGCAAGGTAGCGATCTTTACTTGTAAGAATAGACTTCGTAAAGATCATTTCGCTCAATGCTGGGCTATTAATCGAAGTATTCCAAGCAGCATTTGCTTTTTCTTTCAGATATACTGCCGTGAGCAAATCAAAAATTCTTTTGTCTACTCCTGCATCGTAATTTTTGAAGAATCCATCTGCACCTTTCTTCAATTTATCAATCTGACTTGACAACTGATTAGACGACAGGTATTTTTCATAATTCTGCTGAAGATCCTCGATTCCTCTTGCCAATTTATAGAACTCCGGTCCGACAAATAGGTACTCGACCGCCAAGGCATATTCGTATTCCCAACGCGTGCCCTCTTTCGCCAAATTATTCATTTGTTCCACAATGGTTCCATAACGAGCAGCCCAATCTAGATTTGATGTAGCTCGTTTCGTATATTCCGCTTCACGTTGTGATTTAATTGCTAGTGCATCTAGGCGTTTCAACCCATCTACTTGACCAATCCACTTTTTATATGCGTTCGCAATACTGGCTTGTTTGGCTGCATACTTAATTCTTATTTCGTCGGAACTGCGCATAGCTGCATCAATTACACTTAGTGATTTTTCGCGCATATTAATCCGAACTGGACGTTCTTTTTCCATGATGAATTTAAGGTAGCCGGATACCACATGTTGTTCCGTTTCACCAGGGAAGCCATAAACCATTGTAAAATCTCCTTGCTTGCGGTTTTTAAACGAGATTGGTAAAAAATGAAGTGGCTGATAAGGCTGATTGTCTGCATTGAAATCGGCAGGTTTATTTCCAGGTCCAGCGTAAATTCTAAAAACTGAAAAATCTCCTGTATGACGTGGCCACACCCAGTTATCTGTATCGCCTCCAAACTTTCCAATAGAATTTGGAGGAGTCCCTACCAATCGCACATCTTTAAACACTTCCTTTACAATCAAGTAGAAATCATTCCCGTAATTAAAGGGCTTGACTTCAGCCTCGTAATGTGTCCCGTTTGTAGCATCTTTAATCAATTGCTGACTATTTTTTTTGATTGTTGCTTCCTTTGTTGCTATCGGATCATTCGCATTTACGCCAAACATTACCGTTTTGGTTACATCCTCAATACGAACCATTCGGGATGCCGTTAGACCTGGATTGGCAAGTTCCTCTTTCAAGTTCTTTGCCCAAAAACCGTACTTCAAGTAATCCTTTTCGAGACTAGAATGCGATTGGATTTGGGAATACCCACAATGGTGATTCGTCAATAACAAGCCCTTGGATGAAACCAATTCGGCAGTACATCCACCGCCAAAGTGCATGACAGCATCTTTTAAACTGGAATTGTTTACATCATAAATATCTTTTGCACTTAGTTTCATTCCTTTAGCTTTCATATCAGATTCAAAAGCTGAAATAACAGATGGAATCAACATTCCTTCCTCCGCCCGGAGGTTGAACCCTAAAATGAGTGCAAGAACAAGTAAACTGGTAATTTTTTTCATATCACATTTCAATAGCTCTCAAAAATAGCTATTTTGATCATCTAAGTCCATTATAAGGTGGACAGATGAAATTAAAACCCGAAATTCGCAGTATGGAAATTCTAAATACACTCTTTCGCTTGGGCGTTGTTTTTGCGATTTATGGATTCATTTGGGCATTTATAGAGTTAGGCATAAAACTTCTGCGTTCCGGTCAACCTGAAAGCACCGTTGAACATTATATGATAAAAGGCATCAAGTACATGCTGTTGTGTGTGGTTGCGTTTTTACTGACTTTAGAAAACGGTTCTGATGTAGATTTTTATTCTTTCGGTATGTCTGGACTTGTTCTTGTACTTTATTTTTTAGGGAAATTGGACAAAGCGCAGCAACGTCAAGTATTTATTCAATTTATGACGAATCGTTCTGTTGCTCCATCCAAAACCTACAATATTTGGGGAGAAATAAGTGTAATCACCATAGCTATTGCGTGTTACATCTTACTTTTCTTCTATCCTGATTATGCCTTTAATGGGGTATCACTTTGGTTCAAGGAGAGTATTTTATCCATTGAAAAGACACCCATTTTTGGATGGATATTTAAGTTAATTGGATTTTTCTTTCTCGTTTCCATTCTGTTGAAAGTGGTTAATACCTTCTTTTTGCTGATCTCTGGTAAAATGCTCATTCAAACGCGCGCTGGATTTAGAAAAAAGGATGGTGACGATCGTTTTGATGATTTTGAGGAACTGAACTAATCAGCGGTTTAGTAGGTAATCGACGAACCGTTCAATCTGACAAAGAATTGGGGACCCGTCATTTCTAATTATTACATCGGCAAAAAGAACTTTTCGCTCATCACTCCATTGGTTCGCCATTCGGTTTAAGACTTCTTCCCGTGTGGACTGATCCCTTAACATTGTGCGTTCAATACGTGTTTCTGTAGGAGCTGTCACTAAAACTAACTGATCGAAACGTTCGTGACTTCCAGTTTCAATTAAAATAGCTGCCTCATTAAACAGCACTTGAGCATGCTGGTGACTTACCCATTCATCGAACTTCTTACGCACTAATGGATGTACGAATGCATTTACCTGATCAAGCCATTCCTTATTATTAAATAACCGAGCGGCTAATTTCTTGCGATCGAGTCGCTGATTTATATGCATCTCTTCACCCGTCAATCTCCTAAGAAATTCACGAATTTCCGGATCAACATCCATCAACGTAGCTGCTTCCTTATCCGAATAAAACACAGGTAAACCCATGTGCTCTAGAATTCGCGCTACGGTCGACTTTCCCGATCCAATACCACCTGTAATTCCGACTAAAATCATTTAGACTTCTTCGCTATTCTGCGTGACAATTTCAATAGGGATTTCAACCACTGTCTTCACATCTTGAGCTATTTCCAGCATGTATTCATCGCCATTAACTAAATTCCATACGACCTGCACATGAGTCAATCTCGTATGACTGATCTCAAGTCGTTTTAACAACTTAACCAAGGTTTTTAATCCTCCAGTATTGATGTAATCAAAAGCTAGGTGAAAAGTTGTTTTTTCAGCTGGATTTTCCAGGTAAGTCGTTAGCCAATCTTCCAACGATCCAAAAAAACTGAATGGGTCATCTGGTATTAATCTTCCCTTCATTAAAAGCTTGCCCATTGACGGATCGAACTTTACCATTGGGGATGTCTGAGTGCCTTGAATCTCAAGAATTTTCATAGTGCCAAAGGTAGCTGAATGTGAAGAACAAAAAAATAACTATCATGGATTGAACTGATCATTTGGTAGTTCAACCGCTTTCCGGATTTTCTGACAATATCTATTAATCCTAAGCCAAAGGTATGTTCATTTGTTGTGAACGATTCTGTCAGTTTCTTGCGGTATGTCTCGCGAAGTGTAGGTTCATCCATTTTATTCAAATCGTCAATCCTGTTTGTTAATTCCTCCATTTTATCAAAAGAGATACGATTTCCCACTTTCAACTCTACATTCGAATTTGTCTGGTATATGGCACAAATGGCATTTCTTTGACCATCAATACAAGGGGCATGTTTAAATACATTTTGTAAACACTCAACAAGTATGTGTAGGATCATTTTATGGATACCTTTCGAGAGGGAGCGCTTGGAAAGATCTGAATCTGCTTTATTCACAATAGCCGTTAATGCAGAAATGCTTAACTCTCCGCTAAAAAATAGCAGTTCCTCGTGCTGCTCTTGACAATGAATCTTTTCAATTACTTCGGAAGGAAACATGCGCTAATGTACACTAAAAAAAATACTTTTCTTAGAACAGCCTCATCATTATGAAACATAAACTGCTCGTATTTGTATCTTTGTGTTATGACGAAGAAAGAATGGTTCGCCGATTGGTTTAATACACCTTATTACCATACACTTTACAAACATCGGGACGATCAGGAAGCGGAATTGTTTATCAAACGCCTTCTCGACTATTTGAAGTTAAAAAGTGGAACCGAAGTTCTTGATCTTGCTTGCGGAAAAGGTCGACATTCACGCATGTTGCATGCATTAGGAATGCGCGTCACCGGATTAGATTTATCTGAAGAGAGTATTCGGGAGGCAGCTGAATTCTCTTCTGAAGGGTTGAATTTCGCAGTACACGACATGCGCTATCCATTTGAAAAACAACCGTTCGATGTCGTATTCAATTTATTTACAAGTTTTGGGTATTTCGACGAACTAGAGGCGAATGAAGCTGTACTAAAAAGTATTCATCAAATGCTCACTGTTGATGGTCAGCTGATTATCGATTTCATGAATGCTAAAAAAGTCATTT
>JBILNH010000209.1:0-3693 GCA_044375095.1 Crocinitomicaceae bacterium | reverse complement strand
CCTGAGGAAACGAAAGCAAGTGTCATTGAATTCAGACTTAATCCTTACTTCATGATTGATCGAAAAGCGATCACCTCAATGGAATAATGACGGCACCATTTTTTAAGTAATGATCTGCAGTTGTCTCTAACCAAGGCATGGCAATGGTAATTTTTTCATCATCCATCTTAAGCTCATCCGACTTTAACACTGAATAGTTTTGGTTATTCAATCGTACATCGATTTGTTGAACACTACTTGAAACCTCCAGCGTTAGGTCGTCTGAAGTAAGCTTAAAATTTTTCTGTCGTAAAGGGTAATAAAAAACTTGACCTGGAAAAGCAATCACATAAGATTGTATAAGCCGTTTTACCTTGCCGAACTTGGCGAATTTGGCATCGTAAAAACAAGCAATTCTGTCGCGATTCTTCCACAGAACAAGGGGCTGATTGTGGTTAAAAACAATGAATTGCTTCGCAGTTAAGCGCTCGTATCGATTGACTAACAACACAGCGAATAAACCAACAATCATAGCATACCCAAGCCTTCTTGCCATTTTTACTGAATAATACTTAAACACAAAAATGGTCACTAAACTGGCTAAAATCACCCACCAAATGGATACGTTAAATCCTGTGGCAACTGCGCCGGGTAAAGATTCAACCCATTGCAAAAAGTAAAGTGATCTCGCGATCAATACATGAAGTGCCTTGCCCAACAACCAACCTAAAATCGGGACAAACGAAAAAGCAAAAAGAGCGATGCCTATACCTAAGATCAATCCGGATGTCAACATTAATCCAGTATTGGCGAGTAAAAAGTAATTGGCAAACTGATGGAAATAATACAACGAAAGGGGTGTGGTCATCAACTGTGCCGCAAAACCAATCGCTGTGGCATCCCAAAACCACTTTAATAAGCTATTCCTCGGATGAAATAGCGCACTCACCGATGGATAAAAAAGAAAAATTCCCAACATAGCGCAAAAAGACAATTGAAATCCAATATCAAACAAGGTGAATGGATCGATTAGCAATAACACAAAAGCAGTAAAAAACAATATGTTCAAGTTATCCCGTGGACGTCCCAAAAGCTCGCCAATTGTCAACACGGTAAACATGAAAACTGCACGAAGTACGGATGGTGACAATCCCGTCAGAACAGCGTACACCCACATTAAAATCAAGACAAAAACAAGCGCTTGATAACGACTTATCCATCGGCTGAATTGACCAAGCAATGCAAGCAAAATTTGCATAATCAACCCGACATGTAGACCTGATACAGCCAGAACATGCAAAGCTCCCGTATTCATGAAACTCGTCGATGTTTCTCTCGAAAGCAACGATTTATCTCCCAGTACCAAGGCAAGAGCAATAGCCTCTTCTTGACCATCGAGGTGATGCATGAGCGCAGACTTGAAATAGGCATGCAATTGATTCATCCACATCTCCCAAAAAGGAGGTGCTTGTGATCGAACATACGCATAGTCTTGTTTACCTGCAAAAGTCATCAATCGATAACCTTTTGAATTCCAATAATGCGCCGCATCGAATTCGCCCGGATTACCCTTATTGGCAATCCATTCGAGCGACGATCTAACCTCGAACTGATCACCTTCTGACAGCTTTCTGGTTGGATGCTGAAAAAAGACAACCAACTTTTCATTGACTTTTACGGGCAATGAATCGACAACTAATGAATCAATTTTCGCTGTACATTTCACCCATTCCTTTTTCAGGTCTCCTACCTCTTCCACGCGAACAATCACCGTTTGTCCAGCTTGATAGTTTTCAACCACTGCATTTTGTCGCCAATTTCCCGATGCATCTTGCATTAAAATGATTCCATAAACAACGACTATCAAACAAACAAATACATCAAAAAAACGCCGCAATGCATTGATTCGGTGACTAATGAGAATAGCTAATGCGAATAGCAGAAATAAAAAAAGGGTAATAACAAGCGGAACCACCCAAAAATAACCGATGAAAATACCGGTAGATAAGGAAATGGTTAAACCAAGAAACGGTCGATTTCGTAAAAGCATAAAGGCAGGTTAACATGAACGAATCAAGTACAAAAAAACAGTAAAAACGATTCACATTGAAGAACCGAACGCATTCATTCGTTGAAAAACGCCAAAGGGTTCGAAAATTCAGGCGATTCACTATATTTGCATGCTAATTTTTTGAACATGATCAATGTAACCCTTCCTGACGGATCCATTCGTACGGTTGAAGCCGGAACCAGCTCATTGGATATCGCCAAGTCCATTTCTGAAGGATTGGCCCGAAACGTACTTGCAGCAAAAGTTAACGGTGAAGTTATTGACGCCTCACGCGCACTTGCTTCTGATTGTTCACTTCAGCTTTTAACATGGAACGACGATGAAGGCAAATCGACCATGTGGCACTCCTCCGCTCACTTGATGGCTGAGGCGTTGGAGTTTCATTATCCTGGAATCAAATTAGCGATCGGTCCACCAATTGCCAATGGATTCTATTACGATGTGGATTTCATGGACTATACCATTTCCGAAAAAGACCTCGAGAAAATCGAGCAGAAAATGAAGGAATTGGCGAAAGAAAAATTAGTATTTGTTCGTAAGGAAGTTTCGAAAGCAGAAGCTCTCGCCTACTTTACTGAGAAACAAGATCCCTACAAATTGGAATTAATTGATGGACTGGAAGATGGTAGCATTACCTTCTACACGCAAGGTAATTTCACCGATTTATGTCGCGGACCTCACATCCCAGATACTGGATTCATCAAGGCGGTCAAACTGATGTCCATCGCTGGTGCATACTGGAAAGGTGACGAAAAAAACAAGCAACTTACACGCATTTACGGGATCACGTTTACCAAACAAGCTGATCTAACGGAATACCTTGAGCGATTAGAAGAAGCGAAAAAACGCGACCACCGTAAACTGGGGAAAGAACTCGAGTTGTTTACGTTTTCTCAAAAAGTTGGTCAAGGTCTTCCCATGTGGTTACCAAAAGGCGCTGCTTTGCGCGAACGATTGGAAAATTTCTTAAAAAAAGCACAGCGTAAAGCCGGTTACGATCAAGTAATCACTCCGCATATTGGTAATAAGGAATTGTATGTGACATCAGGTCACTATGCCAAATATGGAGCAGATTCGTTTCAACCCATTCGCACGCCGGATGTGGACGAAGAATTCTACCTCAAGCCGATGAATTGTCCGCATCATTGTGAGATATTTAAGGCGAAACCGCGTTCATACAAAGACTTACCTGCGCGATTCGCCGAATTTGGAACGGTTTATCGCTACGAGCAATCGGGTGAATTGCACGGATTAACACGCGTTCGTGGATTTACTCAAGACGATGCGCACATCTTCTGCATGCAAGAGCAAGTGAAGGATGAATTCAAGAACGTCATTGACATCGTGTTGTATGTGTTGAAAACGTTGGACTTCAAGAATTTCAAAGCACAAATTTCCTTGCGCGATCCGGAGAATCCAACGAAATACATTGGAAGTGATGAAAACTGGGAAAAAGCAGAACGTGCGATCATAGAAGCAGCGGCTGAAAAAGAATTACCAACAGTAGTTGCGTATGGTGAAGCGGCATTCTATGGACCGAAGTTAGACTTCATGGTTCAAGATGCCCTGGGACGTGAATGGCAATTGGGAACCATCCAAGTCGATTACAATTTACCAGAGCGTTTTGAATTAGAATATGTAGG
>JBILNH010000208.1:0-3698 GCA_044375095.1 Crocinitomicaceae bacterium | reverse complement strand
CGGATAGGTCAAGATGGTGGAGCTATCCTGTTAATGGGTAGGTTGATTGCGCCTCTTTTTTCTAAATTATTTCCAGAAGTACCTAAAAACCATCCTGCTTACGGTTCCATAATGCTTAACTTCTCTGCGAACATGTTGGGATTGGACAATGCTGCTACTCCGGCTGGATTGAAAGCAATGAAAGACTTGCAAGAGCTAAATCCTGATCCAAAGACAGCAACAAACGCTCAGATTATGTTCTTGGTGCTTAATGCCTCCGGATTAACCATAATTCCTGTCTCCATTTTAGCGACACGTGCCGCAAACGGTTCGACTGATCCAGCGTCAGTTTTCTTACCTATTCTAATTACTACCTATTTTGCAACTTTAGGTGGGCTCATATATGTATCTATAAAACAACGGATTAACTTATTTAATAAAGTTATCTTGTCCTATATTGGTACGCTAACAGCATTGGTCGTTGGGTTTATAACTTACCTTAATTTCCATCCTGAATCCATTAAAACCATTTCTTCCGTTGTGAGCAATACCATCATGTTTGGTTTTATTATCTTCTTTTTTGTTTTAGCTATTCGAGCTAAAGTGCAGTTATTCGAATCATTTATTGAGGGAGCTAAAGAAGGATTTCAAGTCGCAATCAATATCGTTCCTTATTTAATCGCCATGCTTGCTGCCGTTGCACTTTTCAGAACATCGGGAGCGTTCATTGACCTAATGAATGGAATCAAGGCCTTGTTCCTGTATGCGGGGATTGTATCTGTGGAATTTGTTGATGCCTTACCAGTTATCTTTATGAAACCGTTCTCTGGAAGCGGTGCTAGAGCATTAATGGTTGAAAACATGAGTGTTTTCGGGCCAGATTCTTTTGTCAGCAACCTTTCTGCAACCTTTCAAGGGAGTACGGAGACAACCTTCTATGTGTTAGCTGTATACTTTGGATCAGTAAAAATAAGCCATACACGTTACGCTGCAGCTGCTGGAATCTTCTGCGATTTGATTGGTGGGATTACGGCTATTCTTGTTGCCTACTTGTTTTTTAGCTAACTTGTAACTGTGAAGTGGTTTAAAAAGAAAGATGTCAAGCCAGCTGTGGAATCAAAGCCGCGTCGTGTGGAGATTTTTGCATTTGAATATCCTTCAAAGGTTATTTTAGCATGGGCAAAGGCTGTTGAAGGAGATGCAAATTTCTTGAATTTCTTGAAAAACAATGGCTATGAGGAGTTGGCAATTGCTACACATGCCATTTACCTTGAACCAGCAGCCCGAGATTGGCTTACAGAATCAGGATTTGCTCACCTGATGGCTATGATACATGGGGCTGAAGGAAATGAAACTGCGCAAAAATGGTTGTTAGCCAACAAGTTTAAGCTTCTGTACCATATGGCAAGAGCGATTGACCATGAAGATGAAGATATTCAATGGGTAAAAGGAAATGCATCTGTAGAATTTCAATTGTTAACCCGAAGTATTCAATCGGTTAAAGATCGAATAGAGGAAAATCATAACGACATTCACTCGTTTAACAAGGATATTTAATCCTTCCAATTTAATCGTATATCAACTTGCGTTGCTCCTCCAAAGCCATAGTGCGAAAAATCAGCGTCGCAAAATTGATAGCGCTTACTTCCGTTAAGAAACGATCGGATCTCCTGCTTTAGCCTACCATTTCCTACGCCGTGAATAACAACAATGCGTTTCGCTTTTTGATTTGCTGATTGTTCCAAAAAAGTACGGAATGCTCGGATTTGAAATGTGAGAATCTCATGATTCGTCCAGCCACTATGGTTTTCAACTAATTGCTCGATATGCAAATCAATTTCAGGGATTGAATCCTGAGATTTTACAGATTTAATCGGGGATTTACCTCTATTGTCTTTTTGAATTTCATTCAGTTCTATCTTATTCATCGACTGAATGACAGGTGATAATTGATCAGCCAAAAATGGACGCTCAAATCCTGTCTCATCTAATACGTAAAAAAAGTTCCCTTCGATCTTCGTAATAATACCCCCGCCGACTTCGCTCAGAAAGACAACCTGATCATTGACCTGAAATGACTTTAAAGTACCATTCATAATCCTTTGGAATTGAATCTGAGTATAAATAAACCAATATAAACGGTGAAATGATGCATAGCACCCATGTAACAAGTATTAAAAGCTTAAAAATGACTTTAGCATCGGTTAAAACAGGGGCGATTAGTACTCCATTCACTTGTTCAGCGACAACAGGTTTAGATTCTTCGGGATCAACAGCTTCAACGAACGTTCGTAGCGCTTTGGAAGTTGAAATAACTAAGTCCTTTATTAGTGCATATTCACGGTTGGTTAATTGACTGTATGATTGAGTGTAATTAATTCCTTGCGCATCCATTTCCTTTTGCAATTCAAATTGCTTTTGTAAATTTCTTACCCTGAACCCCATCACTAATCCAAATACGATCAACCCAAAACTTTCAATATACCAACCTGTCCCAATTAATAACAAGGAAGAAATAAAGGAAAATACAAAGGAAAAAAAAGCTTGATTACGCTGGATTAACTGACTAAATAACTGTCCTCCATCCAGTGGGTCAAGCGGTAATAAATTAATCCAATTCAACAATAAGAACATTAGTCCAAGTTCCAGTATCCAAGATTGTTGGTAACGCGAACTGAGGTAAAGTAAAAACAATCCAATGATTATTCCAGGTACTGGCCCGGCAATGACAACCCAGATACTCTCTTTCTGTTTATACACGTCTTTTTTGCCTTGAACAAAAGCACCCATCAAAGGAATGAAAAGCATATAAACATCTTTGTACCCAAAGCGTTTCATCAGAAGGAAATGACCCATTTCGTGGACGATGAGAACAATTAAGACACTGAAGACGAAGAAAATCTCATCTGTAAAAAGGAAAAGGAATGTACTTACAAAAAGAACAATAGAAAATATCGTTAACGCCACATTTTTTCGAGGCTTTCGTTCTTCAAGTACTGGTTTTTCTGGATAAAAATCGTCGTTGGTCATACATTTAGTTCTTTATCCAACGTGCAAAATCCTTTGCAAAGTAGGTTAGAATACCATCCGCCCCTGCCCTTCTCATACTTATCAAAATCTCAGATACTGCCTGTTCCAGATTTAACCAACCTTTTTCAGCTGCTGCATAAATCATAGCGCATTCGCCACTTACATTATAGGCAGTTACAGGCAAGTTCGTATGTTCTTTAATGATATGAATAATGTCTAAATAACTTAATGCAGGTTTAATCATAAGGAAATCAGCACCCTCAAGTGTATCTAATTCAGCTTCGATTAACGCCTCACGTTTATTCGCCGGATTCATCTGATATGTTTTTTTATCACCTGATTTTGGAGCTGAATTGAGTGCATCTCTAAACGGCCCGTAAAACGCACTGGCGTATTTTGCTGTATAGGACATGATCGAAACATTCGTAAAACCTTCACCATCAAGTGCTTGTCGAATACTCCCAATTCTTCCATCCATCATGTCTGAAGGACCAATAATATCGATTCCAGCTTGAGCCTGTGCAATGGCCATTCGATTCAAAATTGGCAACGTCTCATCGTTTACGATCTCTCCGTCGCAAACAAGTCCATCATGCCCGTCTGATGAATAAGGGTCCATAGCGACATCACTCATTAAAACGCTCTCTGGGAAACGTTCTTTTATGGCGTTAATCGCATGCAGGTAAAAG
>JBILNH010000207.1:0-3704 GCA_044375095.1 Crocinitomicaceae bacterium | reverse complement strand
AACAAAGACAAATCCATTAAAGGAATCATTCCGGTTGATTTCGAAGGACGCGTTGTTCAATTGGATGAATTTCGTGCGTTAGCGGACGAACATAAGCTCTGGATTCTTGAAGATGCATGTCATGCTCCAGGTGGATCTTTTACAGATACGCAAGGTAACCAACAGCTCGCTGGAAATTGCACTTATGCCGATGCCGCGATTTTTTCCTTTCATCCGGTAAAACACATTGCCACTGGAGAGGGAGGCATGATTACAACCAATAATGATGAGTTAGCTGAAAAAATAAGGGAATTACGTACCCATGGAATTACAAGAAACGCAGATGCATTTACCAATGATCCCTCATTTGCGAATGGCAATGCGACTGATGAAGTCACTGATTATCCCGGTTGGTACATGGAAATGCAATCCCTTGGTTACAACTATCGATTAACTGACTTTCAAGCCGCACTCGGGATTTCTCAGTTAAAACGTGCAGCCACGAACATAGAAAAACGTCGAAAATTAGCTGAATTTTATGCGGCGGAACTTACAAACTCACCAGGGATTATTCGTTGTTCTGCCTACGACTCACAACATGCCTATCACTTGTTTGTACTTGAAGTAGAAAATCGAAGAGGATTGTATGATTACTTAAGATCGAACGGTATTTTTTGTCAAATTCATTACATTCCGGCTCACCTTATGCCCTACTACCAACAATTGGGTTGGAAAACAGGTGATTTACCTTACGCTGAAAAATACTACAGTCAATGCATTAGTATCCCTATGTTTCCGAGTTTAACAACCGAGGAGGCCCAATTTGTCGTTTCTCACATTCGCGCGTTTTACGGTGGATAGGATCTGTATCATACCAGCACGTGGTGGAAGTAAACGTATTCCCAGAAAGAATATCCGGCTATTTCACGGAAAACCTATGATGGCTTACGCCATTGAATGTGCAATACAAAGTCAACTATTCGACCGAATCATTGTCTCTACCGATGATGCTGAAATAGCGAAAATTGCAGTGGATTATGGTGCAGAAGTCCCATTTTTCAGAAGTGCTAAAAATTCAGACGACTATTCCACCACATCAGATGTGCTCATTGAGGTATTAAAAGAGCTTGAAAGATCGTCTACTCTCCCGATATGGGCGTGTTGCTTATACCCTACTACGCCTTTACTTTTACCTACCGACTTACAATCCGGTTATGAAGCATTCGTAAAAGGTGATAAAGAAGTTGTTCTTGCCGCTGTTGCTTTTGATTTCCCTGTACAACGTGCATTTGAAATGGATGACGATGCATCTATTAGATTGCGTGAACCAAACTTCATCCTAAGTCGCTCACAAGATCTTGCACCAACCTATCATGATGCCGGGGCATTTTATTTTTTTAAGACGCAACATTTTATGCAAATGGGTTCAATGTGGTCTGGGAAAATGGGCGTCAATATAATCCCTTC
The DNA here is from genome assembly GCA_044375095.1 of Crocinitomicaceae bacterium. Lineage (GTDB taxonomy): Bacteria > Bacteroidota > Bacteroidia > Flavobacteriales_D > Crocinitomicaceae > M0103. The sequence goes on along the minus strand of JBILNH010000207.1, from coordinate 2,258 downwards.
AATTCGAATTCAAGATATTGACAATGAGTCAGATTGGAAACTTGCAGAACTAAAATATGAACTCATACAAAGCCTTAAATAAGCAGGTATTTGAATCAGGACAATTTAAAATCGTCCCAATAAGATACGAAGACAGATTGAAAATTATGCAATGGCGGAATGAGCAATTGTACCATCTGCGTCAACAAGGACTTTTAAGTATAGAGGATCAAGAAACTTATTTTACCAATGTGGTATCAAAGCTTTTTCATCAAGAAAAACCAACTCAACTCTTGTTTTCGCTGCTGAAAGATGATCAATGCATTGGATATGGTGGATTGGTTCATATTAATTGGAATGATAAAAATGCAGAGATTTCTTTTATTATGAATACTGAGTTAGAATCAGCGTATTTTGATGAGATTTGGTTAACCTATTTAGCTTTAATTGAGCAAGTGGCTTTCTCTGATTTAAAATTGCACAAGATTTATACGTACGCATTTGATTTAAGGCCTCATTTATACAAGGTTTTGGAGGATTCTGGTTTCAAACTAGATGCCCGATTAAAGGAGCATTGTTTTTTTGAAAATAAATTCATCGATGTTGTTATGCATAGTAAACTTAATTAGTCATGGAAGTATATAAAGGTCAAAAATTATATCTCCGGAAGATAGAAGCTAAAGATATCACCGATCGGGTGATGAGTTGGTTCGATGATGAAGAATTAATGAAGTTTTATACCAGTTCCAAAAATAAAATTACGCGAGAAAAATTACTGTTTTCGATAGAAGACGGTCAAAAAAATGGGAATCTCTTTACTTACGGTATTTTTACAATTGAGACGAATGAATTAATTGGTACGTTAAAGTTAGGTCCAATTCATTTCGTTCACAGAACATCAGATTTAGTGGTTTTGATTGGTGACAGGAATTATCTTGGAAAAGGTCTATCTGCAGAGGCTATTCGTCTAGGAAATCAATTAGCCTTTGAAGAATTCGACTTAAGAAAACTTTATGGTGGTATGTATGCGTCAAATATTCCATCAATAAAAGCATACACTCGAGCTGGTTGGTTAATAGAGGGAAGGCTTAAAGGATTTTATGAAGTAGACGGCAAAAACGAAGATCGAATTTTGGTAGGATGTTTTAATCCTAATTATTTTTCAAAAGAAGAAATTAAACAACTAAAAGAGAATGAAGATAGGTACTTCTAAAATTGATAATAGTTCTCCTGTATTTCTTATTGCAGAGCTCTCAGCCAATCACAATGGAAGTCTTGAAACGGCTATTGAAACGATAAGAGCAGCAAAAAAAGCCGGAGCAGATGCGATTAAATTGCAAACGTATACGGCAGATTCCATAACACTTTCTAGTGACAAACCTGATTTTGTTATTCAGGGTACTATTTGGGAAGGACAAAAACTTTACGATTTATATAAAGAAGCGTATACACCTTGGGAATGGCACGCGCGCTTATTCGAAGTTGCCAGAGAAGAAGGTTTAATTTGTTTCTCCTCTCCGTTTGACGCGGCAGCAGTTGACTTTCTTGAAAAGTTGAATACCCCGGCCTACAAAATTGCATCTTTTGAAATAACAGACATTCCTTTAATTCGTTATACTGCGAGTAAGATGAAACCGATTATCCTTTCCACAGGCATTGCAACGACAGAGGATATTCAGTTAGCTATCGATACATGTAGGTCGACAGGAAACAATCAGATTGCTCTATTGAAATGTACATCGAGTTATCCTGCACCAATTGAGGAAGCGAATATGTCCATGATTCCTACTTTTGAAAAAGATTTTAATGTGGTTGTAGGACTTTCCGATCACACAATGGGATCAATTGTGCCGGTTGTTGCGACTGCACTTGGGGCGAAAATTATTGAAAAGCACTTCATTCTTGACCGATCTGTTGGTGGACCAGATGCCTCTTTCTCAATGAATCCAACTGAGTTTGCAGAAATGGTACAATCTGTTCGTAAAGCGGAAGCTGCCGTAGGACATAGTGATTATCAGTTAACACAAAAACAACTGGAGGGCAAACGGTTTGCGAGATCACTCTATTTTACACAATCGATTCGAAAAGGAGAAATAGTTACAATAGATAATATTCGCTCCGTTCGACCGGGATTTGGGCTTCACCCAATTTACTTCGATCAACTAATCGGAAAAAAAGTCAAACGCGATGCATCCGCTGGTGATCGCGTCGAACTGGATTATTTCGACTGACGTTCTTCTTTGCTTTGTGCTGATTTTAACGTCATGCCAAAGATCAAA
>JBILNH010000238.1:0-2865 GCA_044375095.1 Crocinitomicaceae bacterium | reverse complement strand
TGACACGATTTCAGCAGAAAGAAAAGCGTTACTCTCTCACATTTCGAAATACATCGACTCAAAACGAGCTCATGATCTACCGGTGAATCTAGTTTATGTATGTACGCACAACTCCCGACGAAGTCATTTTGGTCAAGTGTGGGCAGCTGTTGCAGCGCTTTATTACCAAATACCGCATGTCAAGACATTTTCAGGAGGAACGGAAGCCACAGCGTTTAACCCTAATGCGATCAAAGCACTCACCACCACTGGTTTGAAAGTAACGCCAGAATCAACAGGATCGAACGCCCACTTCACCGTTCGTTTTGGAAATACCGAAGCGGCAACTTGCTTTTCTAAAGTACATGACGACGAGGCGAATCCGAAAGCGAACTTTGCCGCCATCATGACTTGTTCAGACGCCGAAGAAAACTGCCCGTTTATTCCAGGAGTGGAATTGCGCATCGGTACAACCTATGACGATCCAAAAGCATTCGACGGCACACCTCAACAGGACGAAAAATACCTGGAACGATCCAACCAAATTGCGTTGGAATGTTTGTACGTTTTTTCCCTTGTTAAAGACTCAAAACCCATTTCTCAAGAACTCGGAAATATAATTTAAACGAATAAAATCACTCACTCATGTCAGCAAACAATTGCGCTCCGGCGGCAGAACGAAAAAAACTTGGCTTCCTAGATAGATACCTTACACTTTGGATCTTTTTAGCCATGGCTATTGGCATAGGAATCGGATACTTCATTCCGAACGCCGATGATTTCATCAATTCCTTTTCGAATGGAACGACGAATGTGCCACTTGCCATTGGACTCATTTTGATGATGTATCCACCTTTGACTAAAGTTCAATTCTCTAAAATTCCTAAAGTGATGTCTAAACCGAAACTTTTAGCCGTTTCTTTCTTTATTACCTGGGTTGTTGGACCTTTTTTGATGTTCTCACTTGCCGTGCTTTTCCTGAAAGATTACCCTGAATACATGACGGGTTTAATCATTATAGGTTTAGCTCCTTGTATCGCTATGGTCATTGTATGGAACGAATTAGCGGAAGGAAACCGTGAATTAGTCGCCGGATTAGTTGGCATCAACAGCTTACTTCAAGTGTTTTTCTTTAGTCTTTATGCCTACTTCTATTTGGAAATCGTGTTGCCTTGGTTTGGAATTGATGCGCTAAAAATTGATATCACTATTGTTGAAATCGCCCAAACGGTCGGTATCTACCTTGGAATCCCTTTTGCGGCTGCGGTAATCAGTCGGATTGTATTGATCAAAACAAAAGGCGAGGAATGGTTTAAAACGAAGTTCCTACCAGTTATCTCTCCTATCACCTTGATCTCGCTTTTGTTCACGATTATGGTGATGTTTAGTTTAAAAGGCGAAATGATCGTTTCAATCCCCATGGATGTGCTCCGCATTGCGCTTCCATTGGTCATTTTCTTTGCGATCATGTTCTTTCTGATGTTCTTAGTTGGAAAATGGGCTGGTGCTAATTATGCCGATAATGCAGCGCTTTCGTTTACAGCATCTGGTAACAATTTTGAATTGGCCATTGCAGTGGCAATCGGTGTTTTTGGAATAAATTCCGGACAAGCCTTTGCAGGAGTCATCGGTCCACTTGTTGAAGTTCCAGCCCTTATCATCATGGTGAATGTGGCCTTTTGGTTAAAGAAGAAAATCTACTCGCCTCGTTGATTAATGTCATTTTTTTGATCGATCAAATTGTGTAATCTTACATAAATCGAATTCCATTTTGCACAACTCGCCTTTAGTAGGTTAAGGTCAATCAAAAACAACTCGAATAATGACAACAACAACGTTACTTTATGATGCATACAAGGAAGCACGTACCAGGTTAGACCTTGTTATTCAGCTAATACACGAAAATGATTTAGCTAAAAAATTGGATGCATCTCCGAATAGTTGTGGATTTTTAATGCGACACATAGGCGATGTTGAATTACTCTTTTCAAAAAACGTCTTTAAAATGCAAGGAGTGGAAGTTAAGGCAAAAACCGTGATTGACCGAAAAGATACAGGAGAATGGAACAACCTAGTAGAATTGAAATCCTATCTAGATCACTCGTTCAAGACACTTCTCAATGCTATTGCTCAACAGGATACAGAGGAATGGACTGCAGTAATCGAAACAAAAGAATTCGGTGAAAAAACGAAAGCTGAAGCTTTTGGTCGCATTATTTCACATACAGCGTACCATGCCGGTCAATTGGCAATGATTCAGAAATATGGTAAATGATCCTTCGCATTTTTACAAGTGCCTTAAAATTTGAAGGTAATGCATAAAAACCAGTTGATTGCTTGTACCTTGTACTGGATTTTCACTGTTAGATCTGTATATTACGTTTCTTGATTTGAAATTCAGACATCGAAATTTATTGTTTTTTATACGGCACAAGAATCCATGAATACCATTAAACTCGGTCTTAAAGAAAATTGGAAGCAGTTCACAATACTTGTTATTATCAATGGGTTTGTTGGTGGAATGGTTGGATTGGAGCGAACGATTCTACCTCAAATTGCCGAACAGGAATTTGCGATCGCAGCAAAATCGGCTATTTTATCTTTCATTGTCGTATTCGGAATTGTAAAAGCGCTTACCAATTATTATACAGGTGTTCTGGCCAATAAATGGGGACGAAAGAACCTCTTGATTTTAGGGTGGATAGTTGCTATCCCTGTTCCTTTCATCCTCATGTTAGCTGAAAATTGGAATTGGATCATTGCCGCAAATGTGCTTTTGGGCATCAACCAAGGATTGGCATGGTCATCAACTGTGGTCATGAAAATTGATTTAGTTGGCGAAAAACAGCGTGGCTTTGCCATGGGACTGAATGAATTTGCAGGTTA
>JBILNH010000063.1:0-11356 GCA_044375095.1 Crocinitomicaceae bacterium | reverse complement strand
CTTTCTTCACCGGTTATATTGCCAATACATACGGAGTGAGACCATATCCGTTTTACATTGGCATTGGACTTATCGTTCTCGGTCTTTTGGGAAGCATCTTTTTTGTCAAGGATACGCGGCAGCACGTTGCAATGGAAACAGGCACAAGTAACGTACCTCGTCTGGTCCATGTTTTTTGGGATACGACATGGAAGCACCCCAATTTAGGAGCAATTTCGCAAGCCGGATTGGTGAACAACTTGAATGATGGAATGGTTTGGGGAATTTTACCCATTCTTTTAGCATCAAAAGATTTTTCATTAAAGGAAATCGGCATTATAACGGCCGTTTATCCAGCGGTTTGGGGACTTGGACAACTCTTTACAGGAAAGATGGCCGATCTGTACGAAAAAAAGAAGTTGTTGTTTTGGGGAATGTTCATGCAAGCAGTGGCGCTTGTAATTTTGATTTGGGCAAATACAATGTCTGAATTCATTCTTATTGGTTCAATTCTGGGTTTTGGAACGGCACTGGTCTACCCTACTTTTTTGGCCACTGTAGCTGAAAACACGCACCCGTTGGATCGTGCGAAAAGCATCGGTATTTTTCGTCTGTGGCGCGATCTCGGTTATGCCATTGGGGCAATTCTCACAGGGGTAATTGCTGATTTGTTTAATTTGAATGTGGCAATTCTATTCATTGGAATACTAACGTTTATCTCATCAGTTGTCATTTTGGTTCGAATGACCAAATAAACTAAGAATGTAAACCGAATTTAATAATTCTGTACTTTCTGTTTTTCTGAAAAAATAAATTAAATGGTTACCCGCTTTTTTATAGGGTGGTATTCGAAATAAAAAAAGCGCAACATTAATTGCGCTTTTTTTATCTAAATCTAAACCTAAACCTAAAACTATACTACTATTTATTCAAGATGTTGTAGAATGATCTACCTAACAAACTTAAAAGGAATAAGAAAGAGAGGTTACAATAGTTATGTATTGAATAGTTAATTTCAAGGGATGTACTTAGCTTAACTAAGTAGAACTACTTAATCAATTATAACAGTTGATTGAATTATTATACGATCGCATATTTTGCTGCTACCTTAAGTGATCGTTCAGTTGAAAAATAAGTATTCAACAATCATTTCTTTTGGATACAACTGACGTTTTTGTTAATTTCGATCCCTCACGATAAACAATTAAATTACCTGGTGAAAAAAGCGCTAATAGTCGAAGATTTTAGACCAATTGCAGAAATTTGGAAAAAAGCGCTATTACTCGAGAACTATACGGAAATCGAAATCACCGATACAACCGATCAACTCGAGGCACTTATCGCGTCATTCCAGCCGGATATTGTTTTCATGGATATTAATCTTAAGGGAAAAAGAGATGGTATTGAAACCGTCGCTGAATTGATTCCTCAGTTTCCTTCGCTTAAAGTATTATTTCTCTCGATGCACGGTCAGCCACACATGATGGAGAAAGCTATGAAAACAGGAGCAAAAGGCTACATGACCAAAAGTTCTCCGCTTACTGAGATAAAAAATGCCGTTAAACACATTGAATCTGGAGAACAATACGTTTGTGATCAAATGCGCATGCATTGGAAAATAGATTAATTTTTACCGTACATTCTTTTCTGATGAAAATATTTTTATCAACTGGCATTATTTTTCTATCTGCTCTTCTTCATGCGCAAACCTACCGTGTGGCCGTTCAACCAATTGGTTCGAAATTTTGGGGATATGCGAATGAAAAAAGTCAGCTTGTTATTGAAGCTAAATTTCTCAAGTGCACTGATTTTTCTGAAGATGGATTTGCTGCAGTGATGGATAACGAAAAACGTTACTTTTTCATTGATAAGGATGGTAATGAATTGAAATTACCCGTATCGAGTTACGAATTACCCAATTTCCTGGGATTTGGTTTCAAAGGATTCACGGAAGGGATTGCCAATATTCGTGTGAATAAAGGGGTTGGCACAATTAATACACGTGGTCAATGGGTTCATCAAGCTGCATTCGATAAAATAACGCCCTTCAAAGATGCAATTGCGGTAGCTCAAACAGTTGTAAAACATACCATTTTACATAAGAACGGAGATGCATTCACTTGTCCGGATGAAGTCATCGACATCAAGAATTTCACAGAAGAAATGGCCCCATACAAAGGAAAAAACGACCGATTTGGGTTTATCAATACAAAAGGTGAAATCGTCGTTCCTGCTACGTTTCTTTCTGTAGGTTATTTCTCGAATGGTCTCGCATGGGCGAAAACGAATGCACTAACCATCGGATTTATTGACAAATCTGGAAAATGGGTTTTAGATCCGCAATTTGAATCCGCAAAAGAGTTTGATCCAGAAAGTGGGTTTGCCTTGGTTAAAAGTAACGCTGAATGGAAGTTAATCGATAAAACAGGTAAAGCGCTTTTTGTATCTGGCGCAACAGGTTATGGTGAGTTCTATGAAGGACTGTGCAATGCAAAGAAAGGTGCCAAAGTTGGGTTAATCAATACGAATGGTGAATGGGTCGTTCCTGCACAATACGATAAGATCCAACGCATGCAGAATGGCTATGCCAACGTGAGAAATGTGGAATTTTGGGGTGTCATAGATAAAACAGGTAAGGTTATCATTCCTGTGAAATACGAAAGTATCAATTCAAATGATAATGGACTTTTTGCGGTAAAAAGAGATAAATTATGGGGACTAATGGATCGATCTGGCAGGTTAGTTACCAACTTTGAATATGCGGCAATTCGAGATTTTAAAAATGGCTTTGCAGCGGTTAAAGTAGACAACAAATGGGGTATGATTAATTCAACAGGAAACCAAGTCTTACCATTTCAATTCGAACGCATTGAAGACATGATTAAAATTCAGCCATAAAATCAACTTTCCTTTTCCCAGAAAATCAGTGTATTTTGAATCATTTTCTTACGAATTACAAAACCTTTTGGCACTAACTTTTCACTAACATAATAGGTAACAAATCGAGTCCCAATAGCGCATTGATCCAATTGAAAAGCGACGTGTTGATTGTATTTTTGGTAGAGCGTTTCAGATGGCTCAACACCACTTCCCATAGATGCCGTTGGATCGACATGTTCTAAAAAAGGATTGAACATGTAAAACGCATTAAAATCTTGAAACGAACAGTCCAGTATATTGGCATGAAGAAATTCAACATTTGTCAATTCTGCAGCTAAAGCTAGCCGCTTTGCCTCACAAATGAAATCCTCTCGGTACTCGACACCAGTGAAATGAGAAGTAGAAATCATACCCCCAACCAGGCAAAACTTCCCTGTACCTGAACCGATGTCTAGAATGTGTTTATCACCATTTTCCGTCAAAAATCGCACAGCTAGTTGGGCGATATAAATTGAGGTAAAATGACGGTCTGAATGCTGTTGAAATTGAGGATCAATGAGAAAATCAACTTCGTCGTCAAAGACTTCTTTTCCGGCTTTCAACCTTAATTTAATATCAAATAATTGGTGCATTGTAAGGGTAAAATTACATTTTCAAAAGTTATTTAAATATTGCGATATCTAAATATTTAGATATCGCAATATTTAAATGGGAATTCACCTGTTTCAATTCTAAAAAACTTAGTACTTTAATGCCCGAATAAAGGGGATGTAGCTCAGATGGCTAGAGCGCTTGGCTGGCAGCCAAGAGGTCGTGGGTTCGAGCCCCATCTTCTCCACTAACATATAGAGTGTTGTGAATAGCATCACTCTATTTATTTTTAACCATTTGGGGCGAGATGTCTATCCGCCGCAATGAAATGGAGGTGGAAGCCCCATCTTCTCCACAAAACAGAGTGAGAGTGAAGTGCGAGAGCGGTTCACTCCACTTTGTTTTACTTCGCTGTCACACTCTATCTTATACTTTTAAATTGGTTGATACGCGAATAAATAATAGAAAAATGACTAACCCAAACTCTTCGACCACACCAAGGCAAGCCACTGATTAAGTGTTTCCCTTAATTGACTCATTTGATCAATATGACGAAGCTGATATTCAGTGTTACTTTGGCTTTCAAACATATCATGAATGAATGCAGTCAAACCAACGGTACCGGTATCAACAAGTTCCTTACTCAAGTATTCAGGGTAATTTTTCACGGGATACTTTCCAGGTTCTTTTCTATAAAAGTCCCATGAATTTGTCTCCGGATTAACAAAAAACACAAAGTCCGAGGTCTCTTCCCAACTTAAGTGCTTATACCAACTGTGCTGACGTGAAAATTGAACAATGTACGATTCGATCGATTGGTAAAAGTCTTCAACATGATCGTCAATAAACGTAATATAGGTATCGAATGTCATAATTAGACATTTTTAATAAACATCGAGTAAACAGTAAAATATAGCAACAAAAATTGAAAGATAATCATATCAATTACTTAACTATTTAATCGAAACACAAAAAAGCAGCTTTCGCTGCTTTTAACCTAATCATCACTACTACTACTTATTGCCAAACTGATTACATTTTTTGCTTCAGGGAAGTCCAACTCCCACCATTGTATGCATCAAATCCTTTTGATTTCAACAAGCCCTTCGCTGAACCACTGCGCATACCTGATGCACAACACGTAATCACCGGCTTGTTTTTATTGAGTTTACTCATGTTTTTATCCAACACTTGCAACGGAATATTGATTGATCCCTTGATGTGACCATTCATGTATTCTGCCGGTGTGCGCACGTCAATGATTGCGGCGCCTTCTTTTACCATGGTACTATAGTCTATAGAAGTACCTCCGAATAATTTGCTGAAAATTCCCATTATGCGTTCATTTTATAATTTACATCTAACCACGATCCACCATTCTCGCATTCAAGACCCTGCGCTTTAAAGTAAGCTGTTGCCTGACCACTTCTGTTACCGCTGGCACAACAAAAAATGATTGGCTTTTGTAAATCGGTTAATTCATCTGCGCGATCAACAATTTCCTGTAGTGGAATATTGATTGAACCTGCCACGTGTCCACCTAAAAATTCTGCGGGCGTGCGCACGTCTACTACTGTGTAATTACTTCCTTCCATGTTTGATTTTTTGAACAAGTGATTGAATCATATCTGCTAAAAGTCCACCCATGACCGCACCGTAAATCATACTATTCACCGGACTTGATGTAATGGAACAACCTGAGGTACACCCCCAGTTTTGGTAATAGTAATAACCACCACCTATTCCAAGTACACCACCTACAAGTACCCACGAATATTTCTTTACTAATGTTTTCATTGAAACCTTCATAAGGACAAAATTAGCTCAAGAGTTCAAACCAATTTGTGCCTTAGGTTACATAAGGTTGAAAAGATGAATCAATTAAAATCGTGAGCCGAATTGTTCAATACTATCAAAATAGTTTTCACGGTTAACCACATTAAATGGTGTTTCGCCATAAATGTTGGTAAAACTCTTCGTAAGTCTAACTTTTTTCAATGGATTCCATTTGATTTCAACTGTTTCGAGGCGATTATTCTTTTCTATTACGAGGTCAATCTCGCGTTGATCAATGTTCCGCCAAAAATAAAAGTTTGCATATATATTTCGGTATTCATTCTGCTTACGAAATTCATTGATCACGAAATTCTCGAATAAATCACCAGCATCTTGACGAATTTCAATCGGCCTGAAATCATTTATTAGTGCATTTCGTATACCGAGGTCATTGAAGTATATTTTTTTTGTTTTTTTCAACTCCGTGCGATGATTTGAATGATAAGCAGGTAACTTATACACTATGAATGCTTGTTCGAGCATTAATACATAACTTTCGATTGTTTGGTTGTCGAGTTTAAGTGTTTTAGAAAGTTCGTTGTAATTGACTTCAGCACCAACCTGCCAAGCTAATAACTTTAATAACTCCAGCATCTTCTCGGGCTTTTTGAGTCCTTTAAATAGGAAAATATCTTTATACAAGTAACTATCAGATAAAAATCGTAAGCGTCTTTCAGCATCTTCTGGATGTGTCACAATTTCTGGATAATACCCAAAAACAAGTCGCTGAGGCAATTGCCGTATTTCCTCTAACAGCGATGTTTCCTGTCGCATCTCTATAAAAGACATTGGGAAGAGTTTGAATTCAAATTTTCGACCAGTCAATGGTTCATTTAACGTATTTCTTAATTCAAATGCGCTTGATCCAGAAGCAATTACTTGTATGTCTTTGCAGTAATCTGCAAACAGTTTAAGAATTGAACCAATATTGTCTATTTTCTGTGCCTCATCAATTACGACGATTTGATTAGACGCAGTCAATTGTTTTAAGCGATCAACATTTGCATCTTTTAGCAATTGATGAACGTCTGCATTCTCGCCATCCAACCATAACGTCTTTTTTTGCTCACACAAAGGCAACATGCGAATAAGCGTGCTTTTACCTACTTGACGCGCACCGAGCAACACAATTACTTTTCCTTTAAAAAAATCGCGTTCAATTAAACCTGCTATTTGTCTATAAATCGGCAATAAAGTCTGTTTTTTTAGAGTATAATCGCAAATTTACTACTTTTTATTAGAATTAAATCAAAAAAAAAGGTATTATCAAAGCCTTTAAGTTCATTTTGGAAAAAGTTACCCCCCCTTCACTCAAGCCATCTACTGCTCAAAATACTTCCACAAAGCATCTTCGGGAACCGGAGCGTTAATAATGATTTTTTCCGATGTCACTGGATGTGAAAACGCCAATTTTCGTGCATGTAAACCGATGGATCCATCTTTATTCGGTCGTTTGGCTCCGTATTTCACATCTCCCTTAACGAAACAGCCAATCGCAGCTAACTGAGCTCTGATCTGGTGATGACGACCTGTTTCCAGTTGAATATCTAACAGATGGTAATTATCCGATGATGCAAGAATAGTGTAATGCAAAACCGCTTCTTTGGCTCCTTGAACGGATTGATCGTACACGTAAGATTTATTTTGTTTCTCGTTTTTCTTGAGATAGTTGCGCAATGTACCTTTATCCTGATTCGGCTTACCTTCAGTAATTACCCAATAAGTTTTAGACGTTTCCTTCTCCCGAAATTGCTTGTTCATGCGTTCGAGGGCCTTGCTCGTTCGGGCGAATAAGACGACGCCACTCGTTGGACGATCAAGTCGATGAATGACCCCACAAAACACATTGCCGGGTTTTTGGTATTTTTCTTTTAAATATGCTTTGATGCGGTCGGGAAGTGTTTCATCACCCGTTTTGTCACCTTGAACAATATCCGATGCTTTTTTATTAATCGCAATCAGGTGATTGTCTTCGTAAAGAATTTCCATCGCTGTCATGCACCCCAAAAATCAATATTGCTCTTTCTCATTGGGAAAATCTCCTGACCGCACATCAGAAATATAGGATTGAAACGCATTCATCATGCGATCGTAAAGATTGTCGTATTTGCGCAAAAATCGGGGACTAAACTCGTTGTTAATACCCAACATATCGTGCACGACAAGCACCTGACCATCCACCCCATTTCCTGCTCCGATTCCAATAATTGGTATCGAAACAATCTGAGCTACTCTTTCAGCTAAATCCGCTGGAATTTTCTCTAAAACAATCGCGAAGCATCCAGCCTCTTCAAGTGCTTTCGCGTCTTGAATCAATCGATTGGCTTCTTCCTCTTCTTTCGCTCGAACAACGTACGTTCCAAATTTGTAGATCGATTGCGGTGTCAAACCTAAATGCCCCATTACTGGGATTCCAGCTGTTAATATGCGTTTTATGGACTCGATGATTTCAATTCCACCCTCCATTTTTACCGCGTGACCTCCAGATTCCTTCATGATTTTAATGGCACTTGAAAGCGCTTCTTTGGAGTTTCCTTGGTACGATCCAAACGGCATATCCACAACTACCAATGCCCGATTAACTGCGCGAACGACGGAGGAAGCATGGTAAATCATTTGATCCAACGTAATAGGTAACGTCGTTTCATGTCCAGCCATGACATTTGAAGCGGAATCTCCAACTAAAATGACATCAATTCCAGCTTGATCTATAATGCGCGCCATGGAAAAATCATAACCGGTTAGCATGGAAATTTTCTCTCCTGCAACCTTCATTTCCTGTAAGGTATGTGTCGTAACTTTTTTGACGTTCTTGTGGACTGACATGTGCAATTAAGTTTGGATTGGTGTAAAGGTAGAGATAAAAAGAATCAAATCAATCTACCCCTTTTCTATCCCAATATGAAATATAGCATCTCCTTTATACACTACCGGAGATTCATTCAAACAAATAATGTAACCCGATTGACTAGCTTTAACTTTTCGTTCAAATTTGCCATATGGATCAGTTACAATTCCAATCACATCTCCTTTTTCGACTGAAACACCGTTTTTAACCAATGACTGAAACATTCCTGATTGTGGCGCACGCATCCATTTACTTGATCCCAAAAGTACTGGCAATCGATCTTTTGAAATATCAATTTTGAACGAGCGCATACCTAGATGGTTCAATAACCGCTTTACCCCGTTCAATCCTTCTTCAACAATGAGCTCTTCAATGTTATTTGTTTTTCCTCCTTCGAAAAGCAGCATTTTCTTGCCATGTTTGGTGATGGATTCACGAATTGTTTTGCCTATATAATTGGAATGTAAAATGAACGGCGGATTAAAGACGTGCGCCAGATGAACGCTTTCCTGATCATCCATTACACAGCGGATTTGTGGGTAATTATTGCGCTGTGCTGCTCCGGTATGAAAATCTACTACATAATCTACATGCGGGGCAATTTCCTTCATAAAATGGAAGGCAAACTGAGCCGCCAAAGATCCGTTTTCACTACCAGGAAAACTTCGATTGAGGTCCCGGCCGTCAGGAAGCTCTCGTTTCACGTTCAAAAATCCAAAAATATTGAAAACGGGAAGGCAAATGATTGTCCCGACTATTGGCTTATTGAATCCTTTACGGATGACCTTTCGGATGATTTCAATACCGTTTATTTCATCCCCGTGCAAACCTGCCATCAATAGCACTGTAGGACCATCTATTTTCGCGCGCTCAACAATTACCGGAACGAGAATAGGCGTGCGCGTATGCAACATAGCCACATCAAGATTGAGCTGAACTCCTTTTCCGGGAAGGATTTCCTTTCCGAGAATGACCATTTTTTTTGGCTTCTCTTTCATTACTTACCGCTTAACGTTCTTTTCGATGTATTGGATAATTTTTCCAGCAATATCTTCACCTGTTGTTTTTTCAATACCCTCCAAACCAGGAGATGAATTAACTTCTAACACCAACGGACCGCGATCTGACTGCAACATATCCACTCCTGCGACGCCAAGTCCTACTGCTTTGGCAGCCAAAATTGCCGTATATTTTTCTTCTACAGAAAGTTCAATAATCTCAGAAGACCCACCACGGTGTAAATTTGAGCGAAACTCTCCCGGTTTGCCTTGGCGTTTCATTGCGCCTACCACTTCACCATCCACAACCAATGCGCGTATGTCCGCTCCCTTTGCTTCCTTGACGAATTCCTGAACAATAACGCGTGCTTTTAATCCATTGAATGCTTCCAACACCGATTGAGCAGCGTTTTGATTTTCTGCAAGTACCACTCCCAACCCTTGCGTTCCTTCCAATAGTTTCAATACTACTGGCGCTCCACCTGCAGATTCAACCACATGTTTCACGTTGCGTGAATAGTTTGTAAACACGGTTTTTGGCAAACCAATACCTTCTTTTGAAAGCACTTGTAGGCAACGCAATTTATCCCTTGAATGAACAATGCCGCGCGATGAATTCACGGAAAACACGTTCATCATTTCAAACTGGCGTACCACAGCCGTTCCATAGAATGTTACAGACGCACCAATTCGTGGAATAATGGCATCGAAACCAGTCAGGTAATCATCAGCATAATAAAGCGAAGGACCATTGTCTATTTCGATGTTGCAACGCAAGTGATCAATAACTTGTGCGTCATGACCTCTCAATTGAGCTGCCTCAACCAATCGTTTCGTTGAGTACAAGCTGCTGTTTCGGGATAAAATTCCTATCTTCATTTACTTGACTTTCGGGTTATGTTTTTTCTGGATGGATCGACAACAAATCGCCGATTCAATAATTTCCTTCCTAATAATATCGGATGCCGCATACCGTTTCTTCGGGTTAATGAAAATTCAGTTGTATACTCTAAATCACCTAAACGAATGCTGCCATTTACAAAATACCGAAGCTGTTCTTGGCCGGTTGAACTCTTTACTTTTTTCTGTCGGTATGACGTAAACATCCGCTCTTCACCGGTAAATTGCGGATGACTTTCATCTAAAAAAACGACAGCCAACACCTTTCCAGAAGATGTACTTCGCTCCTCACACGTCGCTACATGTATACTTGATGTGTAGGCTCCTGTGTCGACTTTAACTACTACGTCTTCCAAACCAAAAACGGGGAAATCAGCCAATTCAAGGCGACCAATCATCGCATATTTTGTTTTTTCCTTTTTCATATTACCAACACCATAAAACTAGGGAATTTCAGTATTTTCGCGCTACTAAAACCTTCGAATTGTAATTGACGCACAAAAAAAGTAAAATAATTACTCCATTGTGCTGATTGTTTTTAAAAAAATACGTAATATTGCACCCCGTTTTACCACGGACAAATTACGAAACTGAAAGTCATGGATATTATTAGAGAAATTCAGCAAGAGTTAACGGAAGTACAGAACTTCCCTACATTTTCCGCAGGAGATACAGTTATTGTTTCCTACAAAATTAAAGAAGGAAACAAAGAGCGTATTCAGCAATATCAAGGTGTTGTATTACAACGTCGCGGTTCTGGAGCAACAGAAACGTTTACTGTTCGTAAGATGTCTGGAAACGTAGGAGTTGAGCGTATTTTCCCAATAGCATCTCCATTCATTGACAGCATTACTGTGACCAAAAGAGGTTCTGTTCGTCGTGCACGTATCTTCTACTTCAGAGAGCGTACAGGAAAATCAGCTCGTATCAAAGAAAAGCGATCTTTTTCTCACTAAAATATTTCCTTTTTTTAGGAGTAAGGCTTTCCGATTGGAGAGCCTTTTTTATTTCTTTGTAGTGTGAAAAAACGAAAAGTTACCGTTAAGCGAACAAAACGCAAATCCAATAGGAATCCACGCAATTGGGTTCTTTTTGGGTTATTAGTTGGGTTGATATACATCGCCTACACCTATTACAAGAGAGACCGTCGAATAGTTAGAAAGGCGAAAATCGCACTTAACATACCAAAAGGATTCGAAGGTTTTGGGATAGACATTTCGCATCACCAAGGAAAAATTGATTGGGGAACTCTTTTTAGAACGGAACGTTACGATACAATTATTGATTTTGTCTATTGTAAAGCGACAGAAGGAGCCACATTTAT
>JBILNH010000206.1:0-3779 GCA_044375095.1 Crocinitomicaceae bacterium | reverse complement strand
GGAATTTTGGAAACGGAACTTCGCAGGCAGGGTGTGGACCGGTAAGTGCGACCTTTACTTCTGCAGGATGTTACGACATCACCTTAACTGTAACCGATATTAATGGATGTTCAGGAACACTTACTGCAAACAACTTAATTTGCGTGGAAGATGCACCAGATGTCTCGTTCAATCCGTCAACAGGTGTGATCAGTCAGCTCAATACAACGGTGAACTTCAACAACACCACGACAGGAGCAGTAAGCTACGATTGGGATTTTGGTGATAATTTTGGATCTGTTGAATTCGAACCAACACACACCTATCCTGATGAGCCAAATGGCTATACCGTAACACTTATTGCAACTTCTGCTGCAGGATGTATCGATAGTGCAAGTACAGTTATTCAGTACTTCGAAGAGCTTATTTTCTACATCCCTAATACATTCACTCCGGACGATGACATGTATAACCAAACGTTCAAACCTGTATTCACCTCAGGATTTGATCCGTACGATTACAACCTATTCATCTACAACCGCTGGGGAGAACTCATCTTTGAATCGAAGGATGCCAACTTCGGATGGGATGGAAATTATGGAGTTGGAAGCCAAAACCTCAAAGTCCAAGATGGAACGTATAGCTACCAAGTCTACTACAAGCTAAAAAACAATGATTTCAAGTCAGTAGTCTCCGGTCACGTGAGTGTGATTCGGTAACTTTAAGCTATCACTAAAGAGTTCGAATTACAACTTCGCTCCAATCGTTACACCCATTGTATGCCATGTATTTCCTTCGTAGAAGTACATATAGTCAAATCCGAAAGATAATTTTTTGAATCGCAACTTAACTTCAGGGTTTATGGCATAACCTTCAGAAAAACCATCTTCGAGAAAATCAATGTTCAATACTCCACCACCTGTAATATTCGCTTCAATCCCAAGATTTTCACTCAAACGTACAACGTTAGTCCAACCAATATTTAAAGGGGCGAAAATTTTAGGCCCAAGAAATAAAGATTGAAAAATATTATCTGGGTCTATATTGATTCCAAAACGAAACCAATTTACTTGTAAACCGGTTCGCCATTTCTCGCTCTGATTGAAGTACCATTTGTTGGCCAGTTTGACGTTTAATGAAACGTATGTTGTTCTGGTGTTTATATAATCGTAGATAGGTAAACCGAATTCATTGTATCCTATGATTTCTTCATCTCTTGTCGCCAGAGCTGCACCAAATATACCTTCAACAGTTAATCCACTTTTCATGATCCGGTCACGGCGAAGTGTACTTCTTAAATCTTCTTCAGGAGTTGGAAGTGGAATTTCACGAACAGGTTGGGTTTGTGCAGGTGTTGTTTCAACCGTCTCAACAGGTTTAGGCGTATCAAATTTTTCAAACTGCCCATCTTCGTAGATAATTTCTTTCACTTTAGAAATTTCAATCACGCGATCTGGTCCCTCTGGTTGAGAAAAATTTCTGTATTTAATCACTGAGCTAGAGACTTCCTTTACTTTAACTTCTATTTTTCCACCATCTTTTTTAATGATGTAATCTTGTGCAAAAAGAGTTGAACTCAACAGAACAAAGGCAGAAACAAGGAATGATTTCATACTAAACAGGTTAAAAGTGTGGGTTAAAGATAGGGAATAAATAGATGAGTTAGAACTGTATTCAATCGATAGAAGGAATTAACATGATCTGGATCTTATTGAAGATTAGTTGAGGAAAAAACGGTTTCACTCAAATGAGCCACACAAGGCGAAGAATAAAGCAGGAAACCGCGCGTGACAGCAGTTGTTCATTTCTCCCTACCATATTCCCGGTATTACCGCTTTGCGGTCTTGTGGATAATCCGAAAATTTTTCTTTGTACCATTTGTGGTGAGATATTGCTCTTGGAACCACGTTAGCAAAGGTCCAAATTGCGAAAACTAAGCCCGGTAAACTCCAGGTTAGGATGCCAAAGCCTACCCATTCAATGACCTCGCCCAATAAATTCGGACACGATACCCACCGGAACATTCCTCCCTTTGGTATCTTGTAGCCAGTCTCACCCGGCTTACGCAGGTTGATCAGGATAGCATCCGAATGCCAGTTGATCGTCATACCTGTGAGAAAGACCACCATTCCGATAATAAACCTCGGATCGCTCAGCCAATCCATGGTGTAATGCGCGAAATTACCGAAGTAATAGCCCATGAAGAAACCGTTCATAGTATTGAACAACATGGCTGACACCATTATGATAACCGGCATTTTCTTGCCCTTGGTTTTTAAGCGCAACGGAAATACGATGGAACGGTTGAAGTAGTGAAAGACAAAAAGCCCCACCATGATGCCGCTCACGATATTCAAGGACTTTTTCCCTTCAAACAAAAAGTACGCAAGTATCACCAATACAAACACTTCCATGATAAACCATCCCCATCGGTTGTCGATCATAGGACCCCAACGATCGTTGGAATGCCGTCCGTAGGGCGCAGTGGTCTTGAACAAGTATAAAAACGTTAGTAATCCTATAGCTATCCAACCCCAAGAAATCAATTGAAAAGTTTGTTCTGTCATGCCGTTATTTTATATATCTGTTCGCTTTAAACCATTCCACTAAATCGGCCACCGTCTCTTGAAACGGACGCGGATTATGCTGCAGTTCGTTCCGCGCTTTTTCATGGCTGATCATTGGACTTCCGTGCAACAAAATGTCGATCGATTCAATCGTGTACAATGGCGCCTTTCCTGTAATCCACGACTGCAATTTCACAAAGGGAAGTCCTGCTTTAACCACCCACACAGGAACGTTCGCGACCCTGATTTTCCTTCCTTTAACTTCACTCACAATGCCCACAATATCCTTCATCGTATAGTATTTTCCGGACAGCAGGTAATTTTCGCCGATACGACCCATAGTTAAGGCATTGCAGATGGAGCTCGCCACATCGCGCACGTCTACCCAATCGTATCCGCCGTCGAACATTGCTGGAATTTTTCCTAAATAAATGTCCAAGATGGCTTTGCCTTGTAGCGATAGCTTATTCTCGGGTTGACCTGTAACGGAAGTAGGGTTAACGATCACGGCCGGTAGTCCCATTTTTACAAATTCCAACACGGTAAGTTGACCGTCGCGCTTGCTTTGGTCATAGGCGAAGGCGGTGTTGTCCACGAAGTTTCGTGTTTCGTCGAGCACTTGGTTTTTGGGAAGGGGATCGTAGGCGTGGATGGATGAAATGTGCACCACGCGTTTGATCTTGAGGTCGAGGGCGGTTTGCATGACGTTGCGCACGCCATCCACGTTCACCTTGTGTACGTGACCGTTTTGACCCCCGTTTATGGAAATCACTGCGGCGGAATGTATGAGGGCATCACAACCTTCCATTAAGGATTCCATGGCAGCACGATCGTTGACATGACCTCTGACAAATTCAACGTTGTTCTTTTCAAAAAAAGCAACATCGTTAAAGCCTAAGGCTCTCACTTCATGGCCTCTGCGGTTTAATTCATCGATAAGGGCAATGCCGATGTGTCCGCTGGCTCCGGTAATGGCAACTTTCATGGTCATAGTTTGCCTCAAAAGTAGAAAAATAATCGGATTGTTAGGATTGGGGAGAAGGATCTGAATTTACATTGTATTAACAAACTAAACCCCATGGAAGAGGGTAGATTTCTCCTAGTAAAATTTATAAAAATGGTTAATTGTATCTCGTGAGTGAATTTCGTTAATTAAAGGATGCCTTGGTGCGATTTAGAGATGCCTGCGATTGGGAGCAATTTCATGATTAAAAGAACTTGGCAATTGCACTT
>JBILNH010000187.1:0-4722 GCA_044375095.1 Crocinitomicaceae bacterium | reverse complement strand
TGATTTCTGGTGAGGTATCTTCAGTCGAAATGGTTGGATCTTTCGCTCCTTTCATCGTTAAAATAGCACCTTTTAAACGTTTTGCCTCCTTCATCAATAAATCCGGGTCTTGAGATGATAAAAAGATCTCGATAGGCGCCTCCTCAGATTCAACCATTCCAATATTTAAGGCTTTTACTTCAACTCCGGGAAATTCACTTTCTATTTTTTTGCGAATTTCAGTCATGTATTTAATGGTTGGAAATTCTTTTTGCTTGTCCGGTTTCATTTTAACCGTGAGTTCTGACCTGTTTTCAGATCCAAACGATGCTGCACCCATCCCTGATGAAGGTCCGCCAACATTGGCAAATACGATTTCCACAACATCCTTTTGAGCAAGTAACAATTGCTCAATTCTCAATGTCGTTGCATTGTTCTCCTCGAATGTTGTCGACTTATCATACTTCAGTTTAAGCATGAACTTTCCTTGGTCTCCCTGTGCCACAAATTCCTGACCAACAATTCCTAACCCCATCGTAGCAAAGCTTGCAAAGAAAATCCCTATAATTAAAACACCCGTTACAATCTTATGGCGCAACGTCCAAGCGACTAATTTGACGTATTGATCGGTGAAAATACTCACACGGCGCTCAAACCAAAGTAAAAATGCCTGAAAGGGTTTTTTCGGATTCAATTCTACCTCTTTTGCAAAACGCGAAGCCAACCATGGAGTTAGGGTAAAACAAACGAAAAGCGACATCAATGTCGACACAACCACCACAATCGAGAATTGGTGAAGAATATCGGATATGGTTCCTTCTATAAACACGACTGGAGAGAAAACCACCACATCCACAAGTGTAATGGCCAATGCGGTAAATCCAATTTCATTACGACCGTCAAGTGCTGCTTGTCGACGTTTTTTACCCATTTGCAAATGGCGATAGATGTTTTCTAGTACTACAATTGAATCGTCTACTAAGATTCCAATAACCAATGACATAGCTAGAAGCGTCATTAAGTTTAGTGTGTAACCAAGTAGATACATAGCTACAAATGTGGAAATCAACGAAGCTGGTATCGAGATCAATACGATAAACGCATTTCGTAAGCTATGCAAGAAAAGAAGCATAACCGCAGCAACAAGGAAAACAGCTAGTTCCAAATCGTGAATAACTGCATCAACCGATTCAATTGTTGGAATACTCGTATCTGTTGCCACTGTGAACTTTATTCCTTCCTTCGCGTATTTTTTTTCAATCTGTTTGAATTGATCCTTTGTGGCTTTCGCCATATCAACGGCATTCGCATCGTTTTGTTTTTTTATACGCAAACCAATTCCATTCACGCCGTTGTAGCGACTAACCGTCACTTGATCATCAATGCCGTCTTCAATAGAGGCTACATCTCCTAATTTCACTGAAGAAGTTCCGGTTGAAGAAAGAATGAGGTTTTCTAAGTCCTCGGTACGTTTAAATTTACCGGCAAGACGGACTGTTAATTGTTCTTCGTTGTTTTTCACTTTTCCTGTCGGAAATTCAACATTCGAAGAGGCGATCACTTGATTAATTTGTGCTAGCGAGATTCCGTATGCTTTCATTTTGTCTTTGTCGACATTCACACGAAAAGCACGCCGTTCTCCACCAATAACCTGTACCTCAGCCACACCTTTTGTCTGCTTAATTTGAGGCAAAATTTGATCATCCATTAACTCCATGAAATCGCGTTCGTCCATGTTCTTGGAAACAGCACTTACCTGTAGAACAGGTGATGCGTTCGGTTCGATTTTCGCAACCACAGGAGTTGACGCACCATCAGGTAGGTTGTTTAACACGTTGTTGATTTTGCGCTGAGCATCCTCTAACGCGACATCAACATCGGCTGATGCTTTGTATTCAAGTAACACAATAGAGGCATTATCTAACGAAAAAGAGGTTACCTCACTTATATTTTCCAATCCACTTAACGCATCCTCTAATGGTTTAGAAACTTGACTTTCAACTGTGGAAGGTGATGCACCAGGATAGGTTGTGGTAACGGTTAAAAGGGGAGGGGAGAAATCGGGAAGTAACTCATAACTTAATTGGTTGTAAGAAAGTATTCCCCCACCAATAAGTATGCTGAATACCACAATGATAAACGACGGGCGCTTGATGGATAATTCTGTAAGTGTCATAAAACGTTTTATTTAACTGTTTTTACGTTCGCATTGTGTTGCAAATTCACCTGACCTTTTGTTACGATTTTATCAGATGCTTTAATCCCTCCAATTACTTCAATGAAATCGCCATCAGATGTACCAGCATTAAATGAGGTTAACAACGCTTTTCCATTTCGAACAATGTAAACCTGAGGTTGCTTTGACGATCCAATAAGCGCTTTCCGAGGAATGGCTAATGCTGTTTTTTGCTGACTACTAATTAAACTTACTGAACCGTACATGCCTGCCATGAGTTCTTGTTTCGCATTGGCAACCGTGATTTGAATCTTGAAATTATGTGCTTTATCTGCTTGGACACTAATGTTCGTTACTTTTCCATTGAACGAACGATCTCCATACAGATCAGCTCTTACTTCAACAGATTGATTGAGCTTGAACTTTAACACATCCCTTTCTGGTACATTCACAGTTAACTTGAGAGAGGAAATATCTGTTATTTCAACCAACGGTGATCCTGGTCCAATAACTGATCCCAAGTCAATCATTTTTTTTGTAATTACTCCTGAGAACGGCGCCGTGATTGATGTGCTTCTTAACTGTTTTTGAAGCTGTTTGCGCTGTATTTCTGCTGAGCGTAATCCGTATTTTGTCTTTTCTAACTGGACACCTGATACGGCATTTTCTTTTGCTAAATTGGCATATCGAGCGTCGTCTTTTTCTTGACTTTCTATGTTGACTTCTGCATTTTCAAGTTGCAACTTAAGCAGTTCATCGTCTACTTTCGCAAGTACTTGTCCTTTACCGACGCGGTCTCCCTCTTCAACAGTTAGCTGTATGATTTTTCCTGAAGCATCAGATCCTATAGTATTTTGACGGATTGGTTCAAATGTGCCTAAAAAATTAAGCGAACGTTCGAATGTATGGTTTGAAGGCGAAGATGTCTCTACCAAAACCGCTGCATCAGCATCGTGAATGTAGATGTTCTTCTCAACCTTTTCTTTGTTGCTCATTAATTTGAAAACAGCCAGTCCGACAAGTACAAGCCCGACTATAATAATTGTGATTACTCGTTTGTTCATGTGTGAAAATTTGAAAATTGATCTTAACGTATTTCTCCTAAAATTTTAAGGTATTCTAATTCGGCTTGCCTTAGTTTGATGTAGGTTGAAACAACATTCGTTTGTGCTTCTTGCAATCCATTTTCTGCCAATATAAGATCCGTAGATCCGATTACACCTTCTTTAAACTTCGCTTCAGTTTGATTGAACACGCGTTCAGCCAATTTAAGTTGCTCTTTACTTACTTCAAGTGCACTGGTCTGGACCGATATATTGCGCGTGGCATTTTTCGTTTGCATGATCAATTGCTGTTCTGTTAATAATCGTTGATTGCTTAATTTTTCAGCATTGAATTTATTCATGCGTTGTTTGTTCACTTTTTCTAGTCCATCAAATAATGTCCAATCAAGTCGCAACCCGACAAATGCTCCTTCAATTCCAACACGAAAGTCATCTTCTGGCTTCATGTTGTAATTGTAATTGTAAGCGGCATAGAAGGATAAGTTAGGCAGGTAGGACATATTCGTTCCTTTTCGTTCCTCTTGATTCAAGCGTTGCTGTGTTTCAATTAGGGCAATTTCAGGGTACATACCTGTCGTTTGATCGACAAGTAAACTTTGTTCAACCAACCCATCTGTTTGCAGTTGTATAGGTTGGTCAACTGGCATTCCAGTTAAAATTTTCAAGTACTCTTCGAGTTGACTTTTCGTTGCAAGCAAGGATGATTCTGAATTCTTCAGTGAAAGTTTATTAATCATTAACCTGTCCGATTCAGTTTGAATGGTCAGTCCCTCTTTAACCATAGCATCCATATTGCGGATAAGTTTATCCATATTTGCCATGTTTGACTGAACAAAAACCAATTGTTTTGAAAGAGCCTGCAAATTAAAAAAGGTACTTGCCACCTGCTGCCTGATTTCCTGTGTAACCATGCGCTCTTGAATAGCAACAATGTCATTATTTATTTTCAACGCATTTAATCCATAATTTACTTGTGGATTGAATAGAATTTGTGACAGCTGTAACGTGTTGCTTAAATTGTAAGGAACACCAAATTGAACAGTTGAAAACGTTCCGGCCGGACCACCAAAAAATTCACCTGGAACAACTTGACCTTGAATGATCGCATTGTATTTATAATCTGCATTGAAATTTAATTGCGGGTACCTTGCGGCCAAATAAACTGATCGCTGCGCAGTATTTATGGAACGATCGAGCGCTGCATTCCGAATTGATAAATTGGCAGAATCGGCCATTTTAAGACAGGTCTGTAAGTCAAGAGCTTGTTGACTATATACGAAACCAACAGCCGTACTAAAAAGTATCGATAGAAGCTGTTTCATGGGAAAATGTACATTCATATTAGCGTTTGAATAAATAGTTGATAAGCATTTCGGTAACAAATTTTTTGTGTTCTTGAAGTGAGTTCTGGTAACCTTGATCATCCATACTCAGCATTTCTTTCATAAAGTTTTTCGCCATGAACGGATAGTGGCAATTAGATAAAATGAGTAAAGTAAGTGT
>JBILNH010000092.1:0-9620 GCA_044375095.1 Crocinitomicaceae bacterium | reverse complement strand
AGAATGTCGATCTTTCTGACTTCGCCGCGTTCTTGCGCCATTTCAAATTCGGCAAAAACTCCTGAATCTCTCACCTGATTGAATTGCTCTGCATGATCGAAAAAGGAATGTTGATCTTGTTTTATTTCATTGATGATAAAATTCGCTAATTCAGGATGTTGGGATAAAAATTCGTACTCCTTTTCAATATAAATGCGCAGTTTTTCTTCGAGTTGTAAATCCTGTTGAAAGACTTCGATCATCGATCGCATAAAATCTTCCATTGCAGCTGCAAAAATCAGCGAAAACAACTTCTGTTTTGAGCGAAAATAATAATTCAATAAAGCCACATTCATTCCTGCTGCTTTCGCAATTTCCCTCGAAGAACATCCTGAAAATCCTTTCGAAAGAAAGACCGAGCGCGCTGCTTCTTTTATTTTATCTTCTGTCGTTTGATCTTTATTCATGGATCTACTTTAATTGGCGTACAAAATTAAACACATAAATTAAACAAGTGTTTAAAACAAGTAGATAATTTTGTTAAAATCTTTAAAAAAAGAAACAATTTTCGATCGATTGATCAGAACATTCAGCCAATAACCTTTGTGTTAACAGTGATTAAATTACTGTAAAATGATAACGTTTAAACAGCCACTTGATGCTCCCGAAGGGCATCGTTTAAGGATGTTTTTAAATCAGTGGATTCCTTTCGTTTGCCTATGATCAATGCACAGGGCACATGAAAGTCACCAGCGGGAAAAGATTTTGTGTACGAACCTGGAATTACCACGCTTCGTTCTGGAACGTAGCCATTGTATTCAATTGGTTCTTCTCCGCTCACATCAATGATTTTTGTTGATTTCGTTAACACGACATTTGCACCCAACACGGCTTCTTTGCCAACGCGAACTCCTTCAACCACTATACATCGTGAACCAATAAATGCATTATCCTCAATAATCACGGGTGCAGCCTGAAGAGGTTCAAGAACTCCCCCAATACCTACGCCACCACTGAGGTGAACGTTTTTACCAATTTGCGCGCAAGATCCAACCGTTGCCCATGTGTCTACCATTGTACCAGAATCGACATATGCACCAATGTTTACGTACGATGGCATCAAAATAACCCCCGAAGCAATAAACGATCCGTAGCGTGCAATGGCATGCGGTACTACACGAACCCCGAGTTCTTTATAGCCTCGTTTTAATGCCATTTTATCATGAAATTCAAACGGGCCAACTTCAATAGTTTCCATTTTTCGTATCGGAAAGTACAATATCACAGCTTTCTTAACCCATTCATTAATGGACCAATTTCCGTCATCACCTGGCTCTGCTACGCGCAGTAATCCACTATCGATTTCAGCTATGACGTGCTCAATTGCACGAATTGTCTCCGGTTGATGTAAAAGAGATCTGTCATCCCATGCCGCTTCAATAATGGATCGCATACTGTTTGATTTTTTACAAAGATAGTAAAGCTAGACGTATTGTCAGGTATAGTTATCTTTGCGTCATGGCAAAAAAAATAGCAATCGATTTTGGATTGAAAAGAACAGGTTTGGCGATAACAGATAGCTCAAATATCATTGCTTCACCGCTAACTACAATTGATTCCGCCATATTGATCGATTACGTAAAGAAGTTAACCAGTCAAGAGAATATTGATACGATCATACTAGGTGAACCCAAACGATTAAACAACGAGGATACGCACATTTCAGAAAATGTACGTTTACTTTTCCAAGTGCTACAATCTTCATTTCCTGAAATAAGCGTGATTCTTATGGATGAGCGGTTTACATCAAAAATGGCAGCACAATCCATGCATGTTATGGGTATGAAAAAAAAGCAGTTAAAGGATAAGCGGCTGGTTGACCAAATTAGCGCAACACTTATATTGCAGTCCTACCTGAATAGCATATCAAATTCTTAAAATAAATTAAAGCCACGAACCTATTCGAATGGAATACGTTAATTTTGTACCAAATACGTCAGAATGATTTTACCTATTGTCGCATACGGTGATCCAGTATTAAAAAAAGAGGCTGAAGAAATTTCGGATGAGTATCCAGGATTGAAGCAACTTATTGCCGATATGTACGAAACAATGTATAGTGCATCAGGTGTTGGTTTAGCTGCTCCGCAAATAGGAAAAGCGATCCGACTTTTCATTGTTGATGGAAGTCCATTTGCAGATGATCCAACTGATGACGACGATGAAGGTCCGGATCCACGTGCCGCCGGGATAGAGTCTTTCAAAAAAGTGTTTATAAATCCAGTCATTGAAGAAGAATCGGGAGATGAATGGGGGTTTCATGAAGGCTGTTTATCTATTCCAAAGATAAGAGAAGAGGTATTTAGAAAAGAAAAAGTCTTTATTTCATATTACGATGAATACTTCAATTTTCATGAGGAATCGTTTGACGGTTATGCCGCGCGCATCATCCAGCATGAATACGATCATATTGACGGTATTTTATTTACTGATCATTTATCACCGCTAAAGAGAAGGTTGCTTCAAAAGCGATTGCAAAATATTTCGAAAGGTGACATTTCGGTAGACTATAAAATGAAATTTCCTGTACTAAAAAAAGGAAGGTAATTAATCAACATTCAATTAAAGTTTAAAATGAATAAAAAGTACATTTTCTTTGCATTGTTTCTTGTTTTTTCGATTGTATCGTGTTCTGAAAATGAATCAACAGATGAAAAGCCATCAAAAGAGTCACTTAAGGCACGGATAAAAGAAATGGAAGATTCCATTCGAGGGCTTCAGGCGAATTTGAATGAGATAAAGCAGATCCCTAACCTAACTCATTTTGAGTTGATAAATAGATTGCTTGATTACTACCACAATTATCCTGAAGATCCTTTTTCTGCAGAATGTTTGGATAAGGTACACATGAAGTATTCAGGGCTAAACATACCAGAAAGGGCGGCTCAATACGCCGATACATTGTTGCTTGAGTATCCGAAATACCCGAATCGAGCAATGGTTCTAGAAAGTCAGGGTAGTAACTATGATGTGTTTCTTCAACCTCGAGATACCGCGAAAATACGTTACTATTATAACCTCCTTTTGAAAGAAAATCCGAAAATGGACAAAGAAAAAAGAGCTGGGATTATGGATCGATTGAACCACCTGGATATGAACTTTGATCAATTTATCGAATATAAAATATCTAACATGCCTATTCCATAGGTTCTGTTAATGATGTGTTAATTCAACTTGTTTCTCAAATTCAAATTCTATTTTTGGTATTGTAAATTTATTGATATGAAAAAAATATTCTTCTCATTGGTTCTTGTTACTCTCGCGTTAACTGTAAGTTCTAACAAGGCATTCGCACAAATTGAAGCTGGTTCGAAAATCGAATTTTCAAAAGAAACACACGATTATGGAACTGTCAAATATGGTGCAGATGGTTCATGTACGTTTGAATTTCAAAACACAGGAAATGAACCATTGATTATTTCTAACGCAAAAGGTTCGTGTGGTTGTACTGTACCAGAATGGCCGAAAGAACCAATTGCTCCAGGTGCTAAAGGAAAAATCACAGTTAAATATGATACGAAACGTCCAGGTGCGATCAACAAATCTGTTACAATTACGTCTAACGCCGTGAATGAACCTACTAAAGTAATCCGCATTAAAGGAAATGTGTTACCTGCTCCTGAAGGAAGCGCTCCAGTCAATAATTCTGGCGCTCCTACAAATAATTAATGCGTACAGTCCTAGTACTTATAACTCTTTTAATTACCGCCGTTGGTTACACCCAACAGGCGGTTTTTTATTGTTCAAAAAAGACAATCAAATTTCCTAAAACGAAAGAAGGTGAGCTATTAAGCTGGTCTTACTCAATCGAAAATAGAGGTCAGGTTCCACTTGAGATATACTCAGCTGATGTCGAGTGCACGTGTACAGATGTTATCCTCCCTAATGCACCAATTTTGCCCGGAAAAACAGCTGAAATAAACGTGTCATTTAACACGCTAGATAGACCGTTTTACCAAGATCGAATGATCACTTTAAAGACAAATTCAAAAAAGAAAACAGAAATAGTGAAGTTTAAGGTGTATGTTATTCCTAAATAAGATGGTTAATGAACTGTTAATGCCTTTTTGTTTATTAACTGAAATTGTATATTTGTTTGGATTTAAAATTTGAAAACGATGAAAAAACTATTCTTTACACTTACACTTGTTTTTGCTGCTTTATTGGGTCAGCAAGCAGTAGCGCAAACTGGAGCAAAAATTGAATTTAACAAAGAAACCCACGATTACGGTACAATCAAAAATGGAGCTGATGGGGCTTGTGTTTTTGAGTTTAAAAATACTGGTGACAGTCCGTTAATCATTTCAAATGCAAAAGGATCTTGTGGTTGTACAGTTCCTGAATGGCCGAAAGAACCAATTGCACCAGGTGCAAAAGGGTCAATCAAAGTTAAATACGATACCATGCGCACAGGTGAAATTAATAAGAGCGTTACAATTACTTCAAATGCGGTAAACGCTGCAGATAAAGTGGTTTTCATCAAAGGGACTGTTTTAGCGCCTGAAACGCCTGCTGAGCCAGCAAAAAATTAACAATAAGATATACTTCATTTAAAATCCGCCGAAAGGCGGATTTTTTTTTCAACAATACCCTTCTGTTGAACATTTTATCGTTTTCATTCACTTCCTTTTCTCTAACTTTAACCATTCATTTACGCCCATCATGTACCTTATTTTTGACACCGAAACAACAGGTTTGCCTCGAAATTGGAATGCTCCGATTTCCGATACTTCGAATTGGCCGCGAGTTGTGCAGATAGCATGGCAATTGCATGATGCCAACGGTCAAGTCATTGAGCATAAAGATTTTTTGGTTCAACCAGAAGGATTTGATATTCCTTTCGATGCAGAACGCATTCATGGGATATCAACAGAATTGGCAGCTAAATACGGTGAATCATTAGACGATGTTCTCCTACTTTTCAATCAAGCATTGGAAAAGGCTCAATTTATCGTTGGTCAGAATGTTGGTTTCGATTTAAATGTGTTAGGTTGTGAGTTTGTTAGGAAAGAAGTCGACACCCAGTTACACGATTTACCTGTATTAGATACGTGTAATGAACGCAGTGCTGAACTATGTAAAATCCCAGGTGGGCGAGGGGGTAAATTTAAATTCCCAACGCTTACTGAGCTGCACGAATTCCTTTTCCAAGAACCTTTCGCTGAAGCGCATAATGCCACCGCTGACGTTGAAGCAACGACACGTTGTTTTTTCGAGTTGGTTCGGATCGATCATTTTACCTTGGATGAGTTAAATCAAGATAGTACATACCTTGAAGATTTTAAGTCATTTAATCCTATGCCAATTGGATTAATTGGGTTAAAACATACGAATTTAAAAGAAGAAAGCGCGAAGTTAAAACAAGCGGTTAATCAATCGGTTACTCAAAAGGTTGATCATTCAGCCATCGAACTTTTAACTGATTTACCTTTCGCGCATCTTCACAACCATTCTCAGTTTTCTATACTTCAATCAACCATAACCGTAAATGAGCTAGTTAGCCAGGCCGTAAAATTCAATATGCCTGCAGTTGCACTTACCGATACTGGAAATATGATGGCTGCATTTCATTTTGAAAAAGCAGTATCAGCGCATAATAAGTCGATAAAACTCGCGCGGGAAAAAGCAAAAGAAACTGGCGAGCCATTTGAAGGACAAGAACTATTGCCAATTATAGGTTGCGAATTTTACGTTTGTAAGGATCACCTGGATAAATCTAAAAAAGATAATGGCTATCAAGTCGTGTTCTTGGCTAAAAACAAAGAAGGATACCAGAACTTAATTAAACTTGCCTCATTTGCGTATACGGAAGGAATGTATTATGTTCCTCGAATTGATAAGCAACTGATTCAACAGTATAAAAAGGATTTAATCGTATTAAGCGGGAACTTATATGGAGAGGTTCCAAATCTTATCCTTAACGTAGGTGAGGCGCAAGCTGAAGAAGCACTCATTTGGTGGAAGGATCAATTTGGAGATGATTTTTACCTCGAAATAATGCGCCATGGACAAGAGGATGAGGATCGAGTAAATCAAACGCTTATTCGTTTTGCGCGTAAACATGAGGTAAAATTGGTTGCAACTAACAATACATTTTACCTGAACAAATCCGATGCTGATGCACACGATATTTTGCTTTGTATAAAGGATAGTGAACTCGTTTCAACACCAAAAGGCAGAGGTAGAGGATACCGTTATGGCTTAGAAAATCAAGAGTATTATTTCAAATCGGCTGAAGAAATGAAGGCGCTTTTTGCTGATTTACCTGATGCCATTGAGTCAATAGGAGAAATAATCAATAAGTGTACACCGTATGGTTTGTCAAGAGATGTCTTGTTACCTGCGTTCGATATCCCAACTGAATTTCAAGATCCTCAAGATCAATTAGATGGTGGAAAAAGGGGTGAAAATAATTACTTGCGACATCTAACCTATGAAGGTGCTAAACGACGGTATGCAGAGGTCACCGATGAAATTCGAGAACGCATTGATTTTGAATTGGCAACAATCGAAAAAACGGGTTATCCGGGATATTTCCTTATTGTTCAAGATTTTTGCCAGGCAGCCCGAGATATGGGCGTTTCTGTCGGACCAGGAAGGGGATCAGCAGCGGGATCAGCAGTCGCGTATTGCACAGGAATTACAAATGTAGATCCCATTGAATACGACTTGCTATTTGAGCGGTTCTTAAATCCTGATCGGGTTTCCATGCCAGATATAGACATCGATTTTGACGATGAAGGTCGCGGAAGAGTTATCGATTGGGTGATTAATAAATATGGTTCCAATCAGGTCGCACAAATTATTACTTACGGAACCATGGCGGCAAAGTCTTCTATTCGAGATACTGCTCGGGTGTTGGATTTACCGCTCCCTGAGGCCGATCGTCTTGCAAAATTAGTTCCAGATTTATCATTAGGAAAACTTCTTCAGTTTTCAGATACCGAGCTTGTTGAGAAGTTGAAAAACAGCCAAGATGATGTGCAACGCGCCAAAGAGCTGCGAAAAATAGCTGAGGGTTCAGAATTATCTTCGCGTGTGGTTCGACAAGCGCGTCAATTAGAAGGTTCCGTTCGAAATACAGGTATTCATGCCTGTGGTGTAATCATTACTCCTGATGATATCACAAATTTTGTTCCGGTTGCGACGGCAAAGGATTCCAACATGTATTGCACGCAATACGATAATTCAGTTGCAGAATCTGCAGGGTTACTAAAAATGGACTTCCTTGGACTAAAGACGTTAACGCTGATTAAAGATGCCGTGCGGAATGTGAAAGAAGTACACGGAGTTGATCTGGATCCAGATACTTTTCCAATTGATGATGCCAAGACATATGAACTTTTTCAACGAGGAGAAACAGTGGGAATCTTCCAGTATGAATCTGCCGGGATGCAGAAATACATGCGTGAACTAAAGCCAACTGTATTTGCGGATCTAATCGCGATGAATGCACTCTATCGTCCCGGACCATTGGAGTACATTCCCTCCTTCATTAAGCGAAAACACGGCGAAGAACCAATTGTATATGACCTTGATGATTGTGAGGAGTACTTGAGAGAAACATACGGAATAACGGTGTATCAAGAGCAGGTAATGCTCCTTTCTCAAAAGTTAGCCGGATTCACGAAAGGTGAGGCGGATACCTTGAGAAAAGCAATGGGTAAGAAGCAAAAGGATGTGCTGGATAAAATGAAACCAGCGTTTCTCGAAAAAGGTGCTGAAAAAGGTCATGATATAGTTAAGCTGGAAAAAATATGGAAGGATTGGGAAGCGTTTGCATCGTATGCGTTCAATAAATCCCACTCTACGTGTTATGCTTGGATTGCTTATCAAACGGCCTACTTGAAAGCCAATTATCCGTCAGAATACATGGCTTCTGTACTTTCGAATAACATGAGCGATATAAAACAAGTTTCGTTTTTCATGGAGGAATGTAAGCGTATGGGTCTTTCCGTTTTGGGTCCAGATGTAAATGAATCCAATTACCAATTTACGGTGAATAAACAAGGCGCTATTCGTTTTGGTCTTGGTGCAATTAGAGGGCTGGGAAGCGGTCCGGTCGAAGCCATCATTCTGGAGCGAAAAGAAAACGGAAGTTTTAAATCGATTTTTGATTTGACAAAGCGCATCAATTTGCGCGTATGCAATAAAAGAGCATTTGAAAGTTTAGCCTATGCAGGTGGATTTGATTCATTCCCGAATGTACACCGTGCTCAATATTTTAAAGAGGATAATAATGGACGACTTTTTCTCGAAAATGCAATTAAATACGGGACAGCACATCAAGAGAGTACGTCGTCATCTCAAGGGACAATTTTTGATTTACCGGGTCAGGAGATTCAATTGCCGGAACCTGAAATCCCCAAAGCAGACGAATGGGGGAGTATTTACAAGCTAAATAGAGAAAAAGAGGTGGTTGGAATCTTTATTTCCGGTCATCCACTTGACGATTTTAAGTTTGAAATTTCTTCTTTTTGTAATGGAACGGTTGCAATGCTCAATGATATGAATGCCCATAAAGGAAAAGAGCTACTCATTCCGTCAGTTGTTGTGGATGCGGAGCACCGTTTCACGAAAAATGGTGATCCCTTCGGTACATTAGTCGTTGAAGATTACTTTGATTCGTACAAGTTGTTCTTGTGGCGTGAAAACTATTTGAAATTCAAGCATTTTATTCAGCCTGGTGCATTCATTGCGATGAAAGGTCGAATTGAAATTCCTCAGCGAAGAAGTGAATTGGAATTTGTCATTCACTCGATAGAGTTGCTTCAAAATTTAAAGGAAACAAAAGCAAAAAGTATCCATGTACGCATTCCTTCAAAGTCACTTACCCATGCCGTTGTGATGGATCTTAATCAGTTGATTCTTACAAATGAAGGTTCGTGTTCACTACATTTTACAGTTTTTGATCCATTGGAAGAAATAGAGGTACGATTACCTTCAAAATCTGTTAAGGTTGATCCGTCGACATCTTTACTGAAAGCGTTGGAAAAAATGGATCTTGAGTTTGAATTGAGGTAATTAATCTAACACTTTTCTGAGTTCATCAAGTTCACTCACTTTTTTGCTATTGCCAACTTGTTGAAATGCACCAATTAAATTGGTTATCATACGCCTTATGACAGTTGTATTTGAGCAGGGTTCGAAGTAATACCTTTCAAATGGGAGCTGAAGTCCCTTTAAAAAGTCCTTGATGGCACTCGAATCTAAAATACTTCCTTTTGAAAAAGGATTGATGTAAAATAAAACGCCGAATTCATCGTGGGAACTCAAATAGTGATTGGATCCATTTTCATCCATAAATGCAAGGATAAAATGATTCGGTAAATTAACCCCGTAAATTGGAACACCCAGCGATTGGGCTACCTGACTGTATAAAATGGAAAGACTCAACGGATTGCCTTTTTTGAAATCAATTACATCATTAATAAAGGAGTTGGAAGGGAGGTGATAGTTTTTCGTATCTCCCTGGAAATGAAATAAGTCAAAAAAAACGCGATTGATTATTTTGACTTTTTCAAATGCTGTTTGGTGGTCATTCAACTCTAACCAAATGGAGCGTTTCAGCTGATCAATGA
>JBILNH010000051.1:0-14445 GCA_044375095.1 Crocinitomicaceae bacterium | reverse complement strand
ATAATTTCATTTTCACGTTCAGAAAGAATGATTGGTTCGCAGTTGAAGGAATCAAAATCAATATCATTCACATCGATTGATGCTTTACGTATCGTTTCTAAAATCTGACCACAGAAAAATTTACTGCCGTTTGCCGTTTCCTCTACAGCGTTTATAATTTCACCGACGTCGCAGTCTTTTTTAATGTAAGAGGTCACCCCTGATCTAAGTGCATCGACTAACGTTTGGGCAGACTGTTCAGGTGTGATTGCTATGAAACGAACACCTTTGTTTTGCGACAAGATTTTAGGAATTAC
Organism: Crocinitomicaceae bacterium; assembly: GCA_044375095.1. Classification (GTDB taxonomy): domain Bacteria; phylum Bacteroidota; class Bacteroidia; order Flavobacteriales_D; family Crocinitomicaceae; genus M0103. The sequence goes on along the minus strand of JBILNH010000051.1, from coordinate 14,149 downwards.
GTCTATATCAAATCCAAAACTGGTGTAATCAATTACAACGATTCCAGCACCAAAAGAGTCAATTTGAGATTGCAACTCATCTTTCGATCGTGCTTCACCCACAATTTCAACTCCTGGTTGAGCTTGAAGTATTGTCCGCAAGCCTATTCTGACAAGATCATTGCTATCTGCTAAAATGACGTACACCTTATTTAGAATTAATTTAAACAAAAATAAGGATCATTTTGAAACAAAGAGGTTTTCGGAAAGAACATTTTTTAAACAGGAAAAAGAGTTCCTAAAAATAGATTCTTTCCGAAAACCAACTAATTGATAATGAGCTCCAATTATCGAGTAAACAACATTTCTCTGAATTTCGGCAATGGCCAAAGTTCATCATCGATAAGCAATTCTAACTTATCAGCGTGGTAACGAATTTCATCAAAGTAAATCCTCACTTTATCGCAGTACGCAATCGCTTTATCCTCCGCATGATCGATTTTGTTTGCTGCTTTACGTGCCATGAGCATATTATCCGCAGCCGATTTCATAGTATTCAGGTGAACGGCAATTCGTTGGATTAAATCAATTTGCACTTTTGCGGCTTCCTTTCCTGCTTTATTTCCAAGCACATCAAAAAGTCCTTGTACATTCTTGATTAATTTATTCTGGTATTCAACTACAGCAGGAATAATCATTGAAAGGACCACATCACCCATGATACGTGCTTCAATCTGAATCTTCAAGATGTAATTTTCGAATTCGATTTCTTGGCGGGCTTCCAATTCTCTTGGTGTCAAGACCCCCATTTCATTAAATAGTTTCAATACCGATTTATCCGACCACACTTTCAATGCACGCGGCGTATCTTTCAGGTTATTCAATCCACGTTTCTCCGCTTCCTTCACCCATTCATCGCCGTAACCATTTCCTTCGAATCGAATTTTCTTGGATGCCTTGATGAGGTGCTGTAATTCTTTGAGTATTGCCTCATCTTTGCCCTCCCCTTTCTCGATTCGCGCATCAACAGAAACTTTAAACACTTTTAATTGACTTGCTACGATTGTATTGATGACAATCATTGCAGAGGCGCAATTCGCAGAAGAACCGACAGCTCTAAATTCAAATTTGTTACCGGTAAATGCAAAAGGAGATGTTCGGTTACGATCCGTATTATCCAACATGATTTGCGGAATCTTACCAATGTTCAGCTTCAACTCCGTTTTATCCTGAGGCGTCATTTTACCTGCCTTAATATTCTTCTCCAAATCGTCAAGTAAATTTGACAATTGAGTACCGATAAAAGCAGAAATTATAGCCGGTGGCGCTTCATTGGCTCCTAGTCGGTGATCGTTACCTGCAGATGCGATACACGCACGTAAAATATCTGCATGATCGTGAATGGCTTTTATTGTATTGACAAAGAACGTTAAGAATTGCAGGTTACTTTTTGGATTTTTCCCCGGTGCAAGAAGATTTACACCTGTATTTGTTCCAAGTGACCAGTTGTTGTGTTTTCCAGAGCCGTTGACACCTGAGAATGGTTTTTCATGAAGCAAGACACGGAAATTGTGTTTTCGAGCGATTTTTTCCATCAAATCCATGAGCAACAAGTTATGATCGTTAGCTAGGTTGCACTCTTCAAACATCGGCGCACATTCAAATTGGTTTGGTGCCACCTCGTTATGTCGGGTAGTAACTGGAATCCCCAATAGAATTGATTCACGCTCAAATTCGCGCATAAAAGCAGTTACGCGGTCAGGAATGGAACCAAAATAATGGTCTTCTAATTGTTGACCTTTTGCCGCTGCATGACCGAATAACGCACGACCTGTCATCATCAAATCTGGACGCGCATTAAAAAGTGCTTGGTCAATTAGAAAATATTCTTGTTCCCACCCCAATGTGGCGTTCACCTTATTAACGTTCTTATCAAAATACTGGCAAACTTCTGTAGCCGCTTGATCGATCGCACTTAACGCCTTAATAAGGGGCATTTTGTAATCTAAAGACTCACCAGTATAGGATATGAAAATAGTTGGAATACATAGTGTTTTGCCAATAACGAAAGCTGGAGAAGACGGATCCCATGCCGTATACCCGCGCGCCTCAAATGTATTTCTAATTCCACCATTTGGAAAAGAAGATGCATCTGGTTCTTGTTGAACTAATAAGTCTCCATCGAATCGTTCGATAGCCTTACCTGGTCCGACAGGTTTAAAAAAGGCATCGTGTTTTTCTGCTGTAGCTCCAGTTAACGGTTGAAACCAGTGCGTGTAATGCGTTGCACCTTTTGTAATCGCCCAATCTTTCATCGCAGAAGCCACCTGATCAGCCATTTTCCGATCTAGACGCGTTCCATTTTGAATGGATTCTTGCATAGATTTGAAGGCATCAGAAGGAAGGTACTCGCGCATTACTTCTATGTGAAATACGTTTTTACCATACAATTCAGAAACCTTTGCATCTAATTCAACTTGATAAGGAGTTCTATTTAACACATCTTGGTAAGCTTGCTGACGTTTTGTGGCCATACTTCTGTATTTTTTAATTTTTTACAAAACTACCCCCTTTTTTTCTATCTAATTTTATTTTTTTTACGTTTTTTATGAACACACCCCTGTTTTTTGATGGGTATCATTGAGATTTTGCAAAAAAAAATAAGGCACACCTGAAAGCGTGCCTTATTTTTGCATGCGGTGCATACATCTAAACCTAAACGAATCTACTACTATAACCATTAAACGTTTGATAAAAATGAAACAAATCATCACACCAAAAAACTTGTTTCAACCAAGTAAGTATTTTTATCAGCAAAGGAATCGATATATAAAAAAAAGCATCGATCCGTTGACCGATGCTTTTTTTTGCTTTTTTCACAACAGCAGTAACTATGAAATAGCTGCCCGAACCACTGTTGATTTGTTTAAAAATGAATACAGTTAAAAATTACAAAAAACTGATTTCCCGAACTATTAAACAAAAGCTAATCTACTATAACCATTAAACTGAAACGAAGATATAAGACCAAATCGATCCTACCAATATTCTTCAGTGAAATGAATTTAATCTTCAGTAAACTTCATTTTATCGATTAAAAAAGGTCTTTAATCTTTATTTTCAGCTAAATCAAACGTAAGGATTGAGCACATAGAAGGATCTAAATACCGATTAGCTGTTTCGATTAATTGCTCAGCAGTTAGTGCGTCAATTCCGTCATGTATGGCTTCAATCGTATCGATTGTATTCATGAGTAAGAGACTTTTACCAAGCCCAAGCATCAAGCCAGAGTTACTGTCCATTCCTAATGCTAAGTGACCTTTTAGCTGTTCTTTTGCGCGACTTAATTGAAGCACACCAAATTTTTGATCGCACATTTTTTTTAGTTCTTTATACACCAATTCAATGGTACGGTGGCTGTACTTTTGTTCTGAACCAATGTATACGCTCCAAAATCCAGTATCTAAATATGGCGTGTAATTTGCCTCGACATTATACGCATAACCGTATTTTTCGCGAATAGATAAATTCAACCTAGAATTCAGTGCAGGTCCACCAAGGCAATTAATTAAAAGTGACATTGCTCGGTGCTCGGAATCATTGTAACTTGGTGCTAAAGCGCCAATTAATGAATGTACCTGGTAATTACCTTCCATTGTCTTTAGTGAGAATGGCGCATAGGTATCAAACGGTTCCATTTCTGCCTTAACCGTACCTTTTTTAGCCGAAGAAAAACACCGTTCAAGCAATCGAACTAAACGTGTCAAAGAAGCATTACCCACGTAGGAAATGACCATTTTATCAATCACAAAGTAATTCGAAACATATTCTTCTAAATCGGAATGGGTAAATGCTTTTACCGTTTCTTTTGTACCTAAAATATTATTGCCTAACGGATGATCTTTAAACAAGAAGGCCTCAAAATCATCGAATAATTTATCCGACGGACTATCCAGGTAAGAATTGATTTCATCTATTACGATTTCCTTTTCTTTTTTTATTTCCTTCGAGGGAAAAACAGAATTCAAGGTAATATCTGCCAATAACTCAGCAGCCCGAGAAATATGGTCATTCGTAAATGAAGCATACACACACATCTCTTCTTTTGAGGTGTAGGCATTCAACTCTCCACCAACTGCATCAAGCCTGGAAAGAATATGAAACGTTTTTCTTTTTTTCGTTCCCTTAAAAATGCAATGCTCCAGAAAATGAGCTAATCCTTCTTTACCTTTTGGCTCAAATCTGGATCCTGCTAAAAAGGTAATTCCAAGATGAGCCACATGTGTTTGGGTATTGAGGTAAACAAGCCTTATGCCATTCGACAACTCAATAATTTCAGGTTCTACCTCACGCATAGTTACGGGTTCTTTCTAAAAACAATCCAATCGTTGTCTTTTCTTTCATAAACGATCCGATCATGCAATCGAGAAGGACGACCTTGCCAAAATTCTATTTTTCTCGGATCAACTGTATAACCTCCCCAATGTGGTGGCCTAGGAATAGAATCCGGAAACTGTTCTGAATACAGCGAAAATCGTTCCAGCAGCGTTTCCCGATCATCCAATTCATCAGACTGATGCGAAGCCCATGCACCAAGTTGACTCTCTCTTGGACGTGATGCAAAATAGTCATCACTTAATTTTTCGTTCAATTTTTCAGCATGTCCTTCAATCCTAATTTGACGCTGCAAGCCTGGCCAAAAGAAGAGTATTGAAACTGAATTATTTTGAGCCATTTCTCTGCCTTTTTGACTAAGGTAATTGGTGTAAAACACAAATTCTTTATCGACCAACTCCTTCAAGTAGACAATTCTTGAACTCGGTTGTCCTTCGTGATTAACTGTTGACAAAGTCAGGGCATTTGGTTCGGGCTGACCAGTTGTAAATGCTTCAGTATACCAGTCAGAAAACAATTGAAACGGCTCATGGCCGAAATGACCTTCCAAACTTCCCTGGTCGAAATCTTTATGATCGTCGCGTAACTGACGTATAATTTCATCCATAGTTTTACGCTTCGTCAGTGTATTCGTCCTCTAGCTCACTGTCAGAATCCTCATCATCTACACTATCCTCAGCGGAACCGGGAGCTGAAAACACTTGTCCTTTTGTAGTCGGCGTATGCTGTACTTCTTCTGCTGGTACACGGCTAATTTCACGATCTAATTCCTCGGAATATGGGAAGATATCTACAATGGGAGATACTGCAATTGTCGGAATCTGAAAATCAGCTAACAAACCAGAAAGGCTCTCTAACATTCGATCATATGCATCTTTTACAGAATGTGCAGAGACTAGAAAGTTCTGGGATATTTTTTTCGCTTTTTCTTCTTCTCCTGTTGCTGTTTCGTAATTCACTTTCACTTTATACCATATGTCGGCGTCGTCGTACTTAAAAATGTCGTGAATTTCAGTTCGAGCAATACCCACTACATTAAACTCCCCTCTAATCGTTGACCCCAACTCTTCATAAATACGAGCTTCAGCATCTGTAAACGTCATTGCTGCCAACAAATAAGGTTCAGTCACACGTTTAAATTGTCCGTCATCAAGTTGTTTGGTGTATTTTACTTTTACTGTGAACCAATTGTTCATAATGTTATTGAGTTAAATGAATAAAGAATGGCAAAGATAATGCACCTGTTACTGTCAGGCAAATGAACTTAGTTAATCACGCTTCAAATTTCTTTCCGTCTTTGTAAATGATGACTGAATTGTTAAACAGTTTGACAAGAATGGCATTTCCATAAATTTCAAACGATGAATTGGTTTGATTGGTAATTTCAACCACCTTCCCATCAACTAAGGCACTCACTCCACCTAATTGATTTCGGAAAGCGATGATGTTGTTCTTCAATTTGTATTCTTTCGGTGTATAGTTCGCTATCTGAACTTTCTTACCGTTTTGATAACCGAAGGTAAAGGAGTTTTCTCCCCAAAGAATGACATCGTCGTAGACGTCCCAAAATGTTGCGTTGAAATTGGACAATTGCTGAGTTTTCCCTTTTTGATAGACCATTAAATTTTGATTAACGTCCTCATAAGCAATCAACCCGCGACCAGCTTTGTATTTATTAATATAGAATTGTTCGACGTCAAAAAACTGCCCATTTTCGAAGATGGCAAACGTCCGTGTTGTGGGATCATTGAAGCACAGAATATCTGTTCCTAAGCTAAAATCAATGTTTCCGTTCCATACCCCTAACTCGTAGCTTTGTCCTCTCCAAAAGACCTTGAACAGATCACCGTTATCACGAAATGCGACCATGTTTTCACCAACGGATTTAGGCAAAGAAACCGGAGTAATTCCTTGCATCAGCTGAATTACTTGACCGTTCCAATACACATTCAGGTTGTTAAACCGCGTATCTTGATAAACAAGTATACTATCCATTAACTTAAAGTCAGCCGCGAAATAGGTTAGCAACTTCAGCTTTCCATTATCCCACACATTGAGTGCATTACTTATGTTGTAAGCAATGAGGTGGTCAGAAACTTCATAATTGACTTGCATCGGGGTAACATCTATGCGTTCTTTACCATCGTAAATTCGCATATTACCTCGCGTATCAATATATGCAACAACCTCATCCCCTGCCTTAAACCCAAGTATTTCTTGGAATTCAATTTGACGAAAATTATCGTTTTCAAAGGTTCTGAAATAGCCATTAAAATCAACAAATGGTATGACTGTTTGAGCAGAGATAAGCGCTGGTAAAAAACCAATGAGAAGAGCGATTTTTTTCATTGTCTCGAATTTACATAAAAATCTACCGCAGCACATTCAAATCATACCATTAACAATAAAATAACCCATTTATCAATGAATCTTTGCCATTTGTAACAGAATGAACCTTTTAATGAAAAATCTGACTTTCTTTGTAAACTGTATAATTTTTTAAAAATGAAACGTAGCATCTTTACCGCGATTTTATTGCCTGTAGCTTTGCAGCTTACAGCGCAAAAAAAGATCGATTACGTGGAATATGACTTGCCAAACGGCTTGCACGTCATTCTCCACGAAGAGCACAGTACGCCTATTGTAGCTGTCTCGATTCTTTACCATGTTGGATCAAAAAATGAAAATCCAGACAGAACGGGATTCGCACACTTTTTTGAACACCTTCTTTTTGAAGGATCGGCGAATATTAGTCGAGGAGAATACAGTGAATTGGTGGAAAAAAATGGAGGTACACTTAACGCGAACACCTCTCAAGACAGGACGTATTATTACGAAATCCTTCCTTCCAATCAACTTGAGCTCGGCTTATGGCTAGAAAGTGAACGTTTACTTCATGCAAAAGTTGAAAATACCGGAATTGAAACGCAACGCAGTGTGGTAAAGGAAGAAAAACGTCAGCGTGTAGATAACCAACCCTATGCTTCTTTTATCAGTGAGATGTTCAAACGCATGTTCACCAAACACCCTTACAACTGGGTACCAATTGGAAGTATGGAACATTTGGATGCAGCGCAAGAAGCGGATTACGTCAATTTTTACCGAACGTTTTACGTGCCTTCAAATGCCACGTTATCGATTGCTGGAGATCTAAACATAGCAGAAACTAAAAAACTGATTGACAAGTATTTTGGTTTTATACCGAAAGGTCAAGCAATTAATCTTTACAGGGACATCGAAACGCTATCGGATGCTGATTTCAAAGCAAAATATTCAGTTGACAAATCTGTGTTTGACTTGAAAAATCCGATGGTAACCAAAGATCCTACAGCTAAGAAGTTGCTCACATCTACAGCTGCTCAGCCAACTGTAGTTCCACGTCCAACAAAAGACACGGAGCAATTGAACGGAATTGTTAAGGATGTTGTTTACGATAACATTCAACTTCCTGGTTTATTTATGGGGTATAAGTTTCCTGAGCAAACACATCCGGATGCCTTTGCACTGGAAATGATGAATGAAGTACTTTCAGGAGGAAGCAGTTCACGAATCAATAAAACGATTGTTGAAAAGAAACAAATGGCCACGTTCGCTTTTTCTTTTAATTATGGATTGGAGGATGCTGGAGCAGGGATTTTCGCAGCTATTGCGATCAATGGAATTAGTCTAGACAGTATCCAGCGCGAATTTGATGCACAAATCGAACTCATTCAAAATGAATTAATTTCTCAAGAAGAATTCGATAAAGTGAGAAATAAGTTTGAGAACAACTTAGTTTCGAGTAATTCCTCCATTGCCGGGATTGCAGAGAACCTTGCTAACAATCATGTGTATTTCGGCACAGCCTCACGCGTGAACACTGAACTTGATGCGTATTTAAAAGTAACAAGAGACGATATTCAACGTGTTGCGCGTAAATACTTTACGCAAAACAATCGTGTGATTCTTCATTATTTGCCAAAAGAAAAATAACCCACTATGAAATCAATAAGTACATTTATTTTAGTTGCATTGCCCTTGTTTATATTTGGGCAAATTGACCGATCTATCCGGCCTCTTCCTACTAAGGCACCAGAAATCAACATCAAGGATTCAGAGGTTTTTACGACATCAAATGGCATCACGGTTATTCTATCAGAAAACCATAAGTTACCGCGCGTGTCGTTCGATTTAGTAATGGGGTCTGATCCACGAATCGAAGGAAGCAAAGCAGGATTAAGTGAAATGGCGGCTTCGCTATTGCTTTCAGGAACGAAGAACAGAAGCAAAGATGAATTGGACAATCAAAAAGATTATATTGGTGCATCGATAGACGCAAGTAGCAATTCACTTACGCTTTCATGCTTGACAAAACATGTCGAAAAAGGGTTAACGCTTATGCAAGATGTGTTGATGAATGCCAGTTTCCCGCAATCTGAATTCGACCGAATCAAAAAGCAAAATGAGTCAAACTTAATTTCCGCAAAATCCGATCCTGGAACAATGGCTGACAATGCTGAGCGAAAAGTTAATTTTCCCGGTCATCCATTTGGTGATGTAATGACAGAGTCTTCGCTTAAGTCGATTACACGAGAAGATGTGGTGAATTATTACAAGAACATGTTTACGCCTAAAGGAAGTTACCTCGTTATAGTTGGCGATATTACCAAAGATCAGGCGACATCCTTAGTTGAAAAGTACTTTGCCACTTGGGCAGGTGTTGAAGCATATAAAACACAGATTGGCAGCGGATCCTTCAACAAAGGTAACCGTGTCATTTTTGTTAAAAAACCTGGGGCCGTACAATCCGTTATCCAAGTTTCGTTTCCAATGAATATTCGTACCGGTGATAAAAACCAGCTTCCGTTAAGTGTATTGAATGGCATTCTTGGTGGTGGTGGATTTGGAACACGCTTAATGCAAAACTTGCGTGAAGACAAAGCCTACACGTACGGTTGTTATTCTTCGCTCAATGTAACTGAAAATGGATCATGGTTATCCATTGGTGGAAACTTTAGAAATGAAGTAACTGATTCAGCGATTACTCAAATCTTGTTTGAATTGGATAAGATTACGAATGAATACGTTACTGATGAGGAGTTAAACCTGACGAAATCATCTATGGCGGGCGGATTTGCGCGTTCATTGGAGCGTCCTCAAACCATTGCACGATTCGCATTGAATATGATTCGCAATAACTTGAGCAAGGACTATTACCAAACATATTTGAAACGATTAGAAGCCGTTGATAAAGAAGCTATCTTAACCATGGCTCAAACCTATTTCACTGCCAAAAACTGTAACATAGTGGTAGTAGGAAATGAGGAAATACTTGAGAAATTGAAAGTTTTTGATGCTGATGGAAAGATTGAACTATTGGATGCTTTTGGCGATCAAGTAAAGGCCATTAAACCTGCATCGATTTCAAAAGAAAAAGTGATTGAAGGATACCTGCTTGCTGTGACACAATCCGCTTCTATGAAAGAGTTGTCGAAAAAAATGAAAAAGGTAAAATCGGTTGAAAAAAAGATGGATTTATCTACATCACAAATACCTTTCCCTTTAAAATCGACTGATGTGTGGATTTCACCTTCCAGTGAGGGCCAGAAACTTGAAGGACAAGGAATGGTTTTCCAAAAATCTTATTTTGATGGGGCAGCTGGAGCAAGTACAGATATGCAACGCGGCAAACAAGAGTTGACAGCTGAGGAAATTGTGGCTAAGAAAAAGTCAGTTGGCTTATTTCCGGAAATGAATTATTCCACATCAGGAATGGCTGTTGAATTGATAGGAATTGAGGACATCAACGGTTCTGACGCCTATTGTTTAAAGCTTAATGACGGTGAGACTGAAACATTTGATTATTACGATGTCAAGTCGATGTTAAAAATCAAGAGTGTTTCCATTCGAAAAGATGGCGAGGAAGTTATGGAGTCCACAACAACCTATGCTGATTATAAGGTAATTGAAGGATTACTATTCCCGCACATTGTAAATGTTGGATTTGGCCCGATGCAATTCGCAGGCAAAGTAACTCAAATTACATTGAATGGTAAAATTGACTTTGAAGGATTTAAATAGGTAGGAAAATTCCTTGAAAAATCAAAAAAGGCTGTGAACAATTGTTCACAGCCTTTTTTTTACTTTTATTTCAACGTTTTATGATTTAACTTTGAATCGATTAGTCTGTTATTTTGTTTTTTGAAATGAATACCTCTTGGCCTTTTAATCGTTCATCTGTCTATTTGGAAGTCATCGAAGGGCTTTCCAAGAATGCTATGATTGGGGAGGGTGATCTTCAAGGAATTGCAAAGGAAATATGTTACCATGGCGCTCATTTTTTAAAGGTAGACCGCGTAAACATTTGGACTATCAATGCAGATGAATCAGAACTTAATTGCATAAAGGCCTACAACCGAAAAACTGACTCATTTTACTCAGAAAGACCGTTAGAAGCGAAACTTTTACCGATTTATTTTAATCATGTCCGCAGAAGCGAATTGATCATCACCGAAAACGTTTATAACGAGCCTTTTAATGCTGAGCTTGTTGATACCTATTTAAAACCGAATGCCATTCAATCCATGATGGAAATTCCGATTTTATCTGGAGGAAAATTTAGAGGAATTGTATGTTTTGAACAAATTGACACGCCTCATAGCTGGGTGTCACATGAACAACACTTTGCGCTTGCTTTGGCTCAATTACTTACAATTACACTCGAGATCAACGAAAAAAATCTATACCGAGACCAACTTGAGAAAGCCCTTAAAGAAAAATCAACTTTTATAACTGAAATTAATCATCGGGTAAAAAACAACTTAGCCGTTATTATCGCATTAATTAAGGCCGAGGGATTAAAAGCAAAAGACCCTTTTCATAGTGAACTGTTTCAAACTGTGCTTTCTCAGGTATTTACGCTGTCAACCGTACAACATTCTCTTTATGATTCTAAAAATTTCAATCAGCTTGAATTGAATACGTTTATTCCTCAGTTGATCAGTAACATTAATTCAACATATGGGTTTAATTTAAACGTTGAGATCCATTTATCCATTGAAAATATTACCATACATGCTGACTGTTCTATTCCGCTATCCCTCATACTGAATGAACTTCTCACAAATGCATACAAATATGCGTTTCAAGAAAGCAAGAAAAATGAATTGTGGATTGAAATGAAGCGGCAAAATGAGCAGTATTGCTCACTATTGGTTCGAGATAACGGTTTTGGTCTACCCGAAAACTACCAAACGAAAGGTACTGGATTTGAACTGATACGAGATTTATTGGATCAAATTGACGCCACACCCAATATAACGAGTGATGAAAATGGCACAAAGATACAGGTGTTATTTCCGTGCGAATTAGTCAACCGTTTCAAACAATAAGTTCACCTCTGGATCCCAGTCAATTTTTGTTACTCCTGAAGCAACCGGAATCACCACAGTTTCACTCTTTTTGGTTACGTCAATTGTCTTATTTATTACCGTTCCATTTTTTAACTTAATAGCTACGTCAATTGAAAAGGATGACGGAGCTGTTTGCTGTTCAATAATAATGGTACAATTTCGTTTGTTTGCCGCATAGGATAATTTAAGAACCGGGTGCTGCGCAGTATGCAGCCATTGGTTGAAAAATTGATCGAGCGATTGACCATGAATCATCTCCATGATCTCCCTAAATTGATCCGTCGTCGCATTGCTTAATTTGTATTTATCGTAATACAGACGAATACCCTCCTTAAATTTTTCATCGCCCATCTTGTGGCGCAACATGTGCAAAAACCACGAGCCTTTCTGGTAACTTAACGGATTAAGTAAATTGTTGATGTCATCGTAACTTGGATCTACAACTGGGCGATTATACTTTTTCTGAAAAGCATTGATTTTATTCCGATCAGCTTTTAAACCGTTTTTCATTTCTTCTTTTCCGAAGGCATACTCAGTATACAAATGAGTGAAATACGTTGCAAATCCTTCACTTAACCAAATGTGCTCCCAATCAGCTTCTGAGGCTGAGTTACCAAACCACTGGTGGGCAATTTCATGCGCGACCAAACCCGTTACTTTTCCTTTCCCATTCAACGCATTTTCATCGTAAAAAATACAACTCGCATTTTCCATTCCACCATACCGTGTCGTGGATTGCACATTCGCAAGCTTTTCAAAGGGATATGGTGCTATATAGCTTACAAAAAACGGAAGGATTTCAGTTGCGCAATTAAGGTCTCTAATTGCCCCTTCAGCACTTTCAGGGTACACCCAGCTCGACAAAACTACACCTGCAGATTTACATAATTCAACCACTTCAAACGCTGCAACACCTATTACCATCACTTTTGTAGGTAATGGGATTTCTGATTTGTACTGATAAAACGTTCGATCGGTAGACAGTAGTTTTTGATCCATCAATTGACCATTGGCAATCACCTTGTATTTATCAGGAGCAATTACTTTCCATTCAATGGTTGCTTTGTCTGCCGGGTGATCAACACATGCGAACCAATTGTGTGCCCTATTCGGCCAATTGTCTCCAAAAAACGTGCGGTTGTCAAACTTGTTTTTCCCTATAATTAATCCATCTGCCGGAATACCTTCAAACCGAAATTCCACTTCAATTGTCGAAGAGCCTGTAAACTGCAATCCAGTTAGCAAGAGGCGGTTTTGATCGTGAATGAATTGTAGCTGTCGGCCTTTTTCAGATACAGACTTAACAACCATACCTTTCCCATTCTTTTGTACTTGAATCAGGTCAAAATAAGGCGTTTTTTTGGTGTCTCGCCAATCAAACACAACTGTTTCTATCACCACAATCTTGTCACTTGAATCATTCAGTTCTACCTCAACAGCATACGATTGGACATCCATCCATGCCTTTCGTTCATCTGCCGCTAAAACAGGAACAGCCGCTAAACTAGCGAAAGCAATAAGCGTGAAAACAAGTTGTATCAATTGGAACTTCATGCGGTTCTATTGTTAAATAAAAAAACAAATATACGCGTTCAAAACAGGATTTGCAGATTGATCTTCTTATTGTACTTTTGGAAAAAAAACTAACTATGAAACTAACGTTACTTTGGTCCGTTCTTGTCTTTTTCTCTTTAAACACACTTGCTCAAACATTATATCGTCCATCGGCTTATGAAGTCAGTCAATCTCCAGATTGGGCGAAAGAAATGTACAGTGAAACACCGAATGTATTCAAGGTAGATTCGTTAATCAATCTCTTTTATAAAAATCAGCCATTTCAAAAAAGCTATCACACGCAATTCTACAAACGTTGGAGACGGAGTATTTCCACATTTATCAATGAAAATGGGTATGTTAATCTTCCGACTAAATCACAGGTTGAACAGCAAGAAGCTGAATACCTCTCGCTTCAGTCATCAACTAAATCATTGAACTGGTCAGTGGTTGGACCGCTGCATAATACAGAGGGTAATGGCACACAAGGATCCGGACAAGCGAATATATATTGCATAGATCAGTGCGCTGGTCAACCAAACATCCTTTATTTAGGGACAGAACCCGGAGAAGTATTCAAAAGTACAGATGGAGGAAATTCTTGGGTAAGTAGTTCATTAACCGAAGATTTCGGTGGTACGAATGCCATTGAAGTCCATCCGACAAACGGAAACATTGTTTTTGTTGCAGGAGGGAAAGGAGTGTATAAAAGTGTCAATGGTGGACAAACATGGACTCAGGTATTGACACAGTCTAATTTTGGAGCTACCGAATTGTTGATTCACCCCACAAATGATCAAATCGTATTTGCTGCGTCTGAAAAAGGTCTT
>JBILNH010000251.1:0-14565 GCA_044375095.1 Crocinitomicaceae bacterium | reverse complement strand
TGAAAGGTCCAATGTATTGTGAAGTATCTGCACCACATACCGCTTGAACGTACAATTGATAAACTCCACTTCCGATAAGGTTTGCGTCAATAATTGAATCGTTAAAGTCTGCATCAAGGTTGACTTCTGTTCCTTCTGAATAAGGATTGTAACCAGACATCCCATAAGCAATATTGAAACCAGTAACTTGGTATGCCGGATAAGAAGCTGTCCAGCTCCAAGAACTAAAAATGGAATCAACAGATACATTGTTGATCATATTCGTAGGATTGGAACAGAAAGGTGGAGTTAAGAACGTTCCAACCAACCCATTACTTTGAATCACTGGCGAACAATCGGCGAAGATGTATACATCGTATTGCGTATTCTGTGTTAAGTTTGGCAATACAGCACTTGGATTGGTCGTGGTGATTGTTGTACCACTAGTAGCCGGATCAAATCCATCTAGACCATAGATAACTGTCCAGTTCGTTTCATTTGATAAACCAGCAGTCCATGAGAAGGCAGCTTCATCTGGGGCTAAGTATGCTAGAGTGAATGCTGAAGGTTTAGGGCAATCAGTATAGTAAAAATGAACGCATGAATTGTTTTGTAAATAGGTTGCATTGTTCATTGATACATTTATATTTTGATTTGTACCACGAACGCCAATCTCAGCATCTAAACCAAAATTGTAAAGCGGATTATCGTGATTCACATCATCATATACGTAATATATTTCATTCGTTGCCTCATCAATGATTAGTTCAAATGTTGTTCCATCTGTTCCTAAAGTTGAAAAGAAATGTGCTAAATCAGACCACATGACAATAAACTGTCTGTTAGGTGCAGTACCTATTGTGTAATGATATACATTGTCGTAAGGCGTGTTCATGTCTTGAACGTAAGGGTATAATCCGTTTCCAGCTACCATTGTATAACCAACTTGAGCAGATTGCGTTCCAAGAATAACACCTCCGTTATTACCAACAGTAATATCGTTTATTATTTGTCCTTGGTAAAGGAATGGAAAAGGTAATGTTAGACCCGCTTCTGAATCGTCTGTTAAATTCAACGGAATACCCAAACTAGATATGTCAACAAAGTTTGACGTTGGACAAGTGTTGTCCCATTCCATGTACTGAGCTTGACCATAGGTATTCCAGCTAAATGTCCCTGCCCAATAGGAAGAGTCACCTATTGTACAAATACCACGCACATACGCTTGATAGAACGAGTTGGATGTTAACCCATTAATCGTATATGGCGGTGGAGTAGAAACAAGCGCCAACGTTCCCGTTCCTGGTGTAAAACCAATTGGTCCGTATTCAATTTGCCATTGTGTTTCAGATCCCCCTGGTACCCAGTTCAATTGAGCACTCGTTAAGTCCGCTGTAATTACATTCAAATTGGTTGGTTGTGGACACGTTGGCGCTGGTACAACATTCACCAAGTAATCCTCAGTTTCACCATACGTATAAGTACCACATGGATTCACAGCTGTAGCAACCGTTGTTTCCACGTTAACAACACGCATTCTTGTAAGTCCAATAGTCGCAGTTGCAGGGATATTTACCAAGGCATTAATTGTTCCACCGCCTGCTGTTGCAACAGTTGATGCATAAACGGTTTCTCCTGGATCTGTAAATAATCCATTTTGGTTAAAGTCGATGAAAACTTTAGTCATATTGTTGAATGGAGTATTTCCACACATTCCGATAGTAACACTTAAGTTGTAATCAGCTGTAGCTGCAAGAATAGGTGGAGTAACTGTCGTTGTGTAATTTGAATATAAACTCAAAACAGATCCAGGACCCCCTGTAGTAGCGCAAGTAGATGTATTGTTTAATGTACCAATAGAAACATTCCAAATTTCTTCATCAGCAGCATTAGTAGCAGTACTCGTACAGTAACAATTGATGAATGTATTGGTTGTTACAAATAGTGGAGTAGAGGTACTGCTTAAACCAGAAGCTGTACAAGTAACAATACATTGGTAATAGGTATTTGTCGTTTGAGTTGCATTGTATGCTCCAGCTGTTGCACCAGGAATATTAGTATATGTTATACCGTCAGCCGAAGACTGCCACTGGTAAGTTAATCCAGAACCCAAAGTTGCGCCGTTTAATGTCAATGATGTAGGTACAGAAGGACATACCGGATTCGCACTCGCTACAGCTGACCCTGCAGTGGGTTGACCTGTACAAGCTGTCGCAGGGATGAATGTAATGGCACCAGTAAAGAATCGCGGATTGTTTACAGCACCATACCCAACATTTAATCCACCAATTTGATGGTCACCTACACGTAAAAAAGTCCCTGAGTTAGAAAAGTTATTAGGGGTACATGTACCAGGTCCTGTTCCGCTGTAGCGATTTGTCCCCGTCGTAAAGAGCGTAAATCGGTAAACAGCACCAGCAGGAATCAAAAAGTTCATATTGGTGATCACGTTGTTCACGCTAAGCGCTGTGTTGGTAATACCTGAGACCGTATTAGACGCAACTGTTGTCCAAGCTGGTCCTGCAAGGGTGCCCACAGGTCCGCTCAGATTGGTTGCGCTATACCATAATGTGTAAGTTGCCCCATTATCTGTAGTAGTCGTCCAGTTGGCCACATCTTTTAAAAGAATACTTCCGCCAGTTGTATTATCAATAACGAAAGTAATGAATGAATTTGATCCACTACTGTTCGTTCCGGTATACCCTGTACTACCAACAGTAGTATTTAAGGTAATTTGCGCATTCAACGATAACACTGAAACCAGTGCCATCACCATGCTCATTAATTTTAAACTTATCTTTTTCATAACGTAAAGCTTTTATGTCGCTATTAATTCAATACTATTCTAAATACTTTTATGTATTCTTCACTTGTTACTTTAATGAAATAGACGCCTGGTTGGTGTTTTCCAAGATCAATTTCATGTGTAGTTGTTGAAGTGGTACTGATTGGTGATTCAATTGCTCTTCCATTCACATCAACAATTACGTAGTTAAGGTTTTTTGAAGCAGTTGAGATGAATACGATTCCATTTGTTGGGTTCGGGTAAATTGTCACTCCTTCAAAGGCCATTTCATTCACTTCAAGGTAATTACACGAAGCATCTACTGTTACAAGTACATTCGATGTGTCGTTCGGACAAACACCATTACCTGTGATGTAATCGTAGTTGAATTGTCCTGGAATGTTTCCTGCAGTTAACCAAGAATCAGCAAGCGCATTGTTACTTGGGTCGTACCATGTTCCTCCTACATCTACATTTCCGGATAATCCTGCTAATAGATCAAACGGTTCGTTTCGACAAACAGTAACTGTTCCATCATTCCCCGCAGAAGAAGGTCTGAAAATAGACACTTGACCTACAATTGAATCGAAGGCGCAGCCATCTGTTAATCGGTATTCAAAATTAAACACTTGGTAGGCTAAACCTGCTGAGGCAAACATTGAATCGTTATAGATTCCTGTTCCAGCTGCCGGAATAGTTGCTGTCCAAACTCCACCATTATCGTAGTTGTTGATCGTATTGAATAAGTTCACAGAATCACCTGAACAAATGTCAACAACATTATTTACTCCACCGGCATTGAGGTTGATCGCGCTAATAGAGATCGCAAAGTTTCCAGCTGTTGCTGTACTTCCGTCGATTAATAAGTAAGCCGTGTCACCAGGAGTCAGTCCACAAACTGTCCAGTTTGGTGCAACACTTGTTCCACCTATTTCATTGTCGTTAGCAGAGTTCAATGCAAACAATCCATAATCAAAACAACCTGCAGTGGTATATACTGCTGCTTGACCTGCATAGTTGATCGCTGTATTGTTCACTCGAACGTTCCCAGAAGCAGGTACGACAAATGTGTACCATAAGGTGTTATTCAGCGTTGAATTAAGCCATCCTGTAGTTGTTTGCGCTCCTGTTGTAGGCGGTGCGATGGTGTTCTCACCTGCTGTAACGGTAGCTCCTGTATTGTTGAATACATATGAAACGCCATCAACAGGAAGCATTTGAGCACCACACACAGTGTCATTGGAAAGTGGCATGGTGATCGTGAATGGCCCTACATAGGTAGAAGTATCTTGACCACAAACCGCTTGAACATACAATTGATAAACACCACTTGCAAGAAGAGTAGCATCTGCTATAGTATCATTCAAGTTGTTATCAACAGTGATTTCTGTACCACCTATATACGGATCATAACCTGGTTGACCATATACTATATTGAAGCTTGTTACCTGGTAAGTAGGAGAATAAGCTGTCCAGTTCCAAGAGCTGAAAATGGAATCTACTGCAACTGTATTGATCATGTTTGTTGGATTCGCACAGAATGGAGGTGTTAAAAACGTTCCAACCAATCCTGAACTTTGTAAAATTGGTGAACAATCCGCGTAGATGTACACATCGTACTGGGTATTCTGTATTAAGTTCGGCAAAACAGCAGATCCAACAGTTGTATTGATTGTTGTTCCACTTGTCGTTGGATCAAAACCATCCGGTCCGTAGATCACAGTCCAATTTGTTTCGTTGGATAATCCTGCTGACCAAGTAAATGCGGCTTCATCCGGGAAGACATATTGCAAGGCAAAAGTGGTTGGTTTGGGACAGTTTGTATAATAGAAATGTGCACACGAGTTATTTGTCAAATAAGTTGCATTGTTGAATGATACTTGTAAATCTTGAGATGGTCCAGCGACTCCAATTGTAGCATTTGCTCCAAAGTTATAAGTCGCAGAACCTGCATCAACATCATTATAAACAAAGTAAATTTCGTTAGTTGCTTCTTCAATTATTAATTCATAATTAAGTGGATTACCTGCAGCACCAAGGTGTTCTTTGTTCCATTGAATAACATACAAACGATTTGGGGCAATACCAAGCGTATCAACCCAAATACCTGGCCCTGCTGTACCCATATCATCCCAGAAAGGATATAGACCATTAGCAACTGTTGCATTAATAGCTGTATTACTGAAACCAATTTGCGCGGTTTGAGTTCCAAAGACAATAGCTCCATTGTTTCCTAAAGTAGCTGTCGTGTACAATTGATTTTGATACAATACAGGGAAAGGGAATGTTAATGGCGCTTCATCGTCGTCATTCAAGGTATACAATGTACCAGTTCCACTGATGTCAAGGAAGTTAGAAGTAGGACAAGCATTATCCCATTCCATGAACTGACCTTGGTTGTAGGTGTTAAACGTAATTGGGCCTGTCCATAAGGAAGAATCACCCGGAGAACAAATACCACGCACATACGCTTGATAAAATGAATTTGGAGTCAATCCTGTAATGGTATCAGGATAGTTAGTCGTGAAAACAGATGTTCCAGAACCAGGTGTGAATCCTACCGGACCGAATTGAATTTGCCATTGCGTTTCTGTACCAACCACGTTCCATGTCATTGACGCTTCAGTATTCGTAGCATCAATTAATGCCAATTGAGTTGGCTGAGGGCACGTTATAATAAATCCAGCGAATTCAAATGCCCCCATATCTGGAAGGAATCCAGGAGGATTAGGACGATTAACACCGTTGAAGTCAATGTTAGGTAATCCCAATGACGGGATACTAATACCTGCGCTTTCAATTGGAGTTACTGTTCCAGCAGGTATTGTTAAAATTGTATTTGACGTGAAAGGTGCTGGATTGTTTGCAACAGGCTCTGATTCGTTGTCATTTGTAGTGTTGTTTACTTGTGAAATGGCTTGCCAGGCTGTTAAGTCTGCATAATTTCCTGTACCTACGGTGAGACCAACCTTACCAACGAAATGAACTCCATCGGGAACTATACCGTAATAGTTATTATTCAATTGCGCATTGACAAAGTTGTATGCGGACGGGAACCAAACGGCATGAAACTCCTTAGTGGCTGCATTTGAAGTCATTGTATTGTTAAAGATATTATTTCTTATATCCAAACCAGTAACAAGAGTTGAAGTAACGCAAAGTGCTGCAGAAGCTGCTGCTGTCCAAGTGGTTGACGTATAGTTTCCAAAGATATTAACTGAGTTGTAATAGATTTTGTGACCAGTTCCAGTAGTCATACGTATACCAAATGCATTGAAAGTTGTAGATGTTGCACTGTAATTGTTCGTTCTTATATCCGTTACAACATTATTTGTTACGATATGATTAGTACCGCCTACAAGGTTGATTCCATAACAGCCCCAACCTCCTGTGCTTTCACTGTACAAACTTTCTAATCTGTTTCGAGAAACTGTCACAGCATTCGAAGCAGTACCACCAACTTCAATTCCAGCAATACTAATTGAGGTTGTAGCTTTAATACTAAATACCGTATTGCTTTCAATAAGTCCAATGAGATTTTGGTATGCATTGATACCTTTGAATCCTATGTAATCAGATTGAGTCAAGGAACCAATGATATTCTCTCGTATGATGAGGTTGTCGTTTTGATTTGGAGCAATTCCACCATAAACGTTTATTCCAATATATGCACGTTTTATTTCATTGTTTTGAATTAGCATGTTATCGTAGTTGGCACCTGTGCCAGTTGCAGACATGGTAGTCAACACATTCGAACCGGCATAAATTCCGAAAGAGGTGGTATTCGTATTTCCTGAATACCCATTATTTCCTGATGTACTACCAATAATGATGTTGTTCTTAATCGTGAAATTAGATGAGCCTAGTCCTGTTCCAGCAACTGTTTGACCTATTACTCGTAGTGCCGCAGTATTAAGGATAGTACCTAAATTATTATTTTGAATAGTCAGGTCACGCGTAGTTCCACCAACGGCAATTGAACCATCAATGGTAATGTTATCAGAACCGTTGAAGTTAATTACAGCGCTACCTGCATTTGGAGTACCAGAAATGGTAGCTGTAACTGTTGGTTTGATAACGACACTTGTATATAGTGCTGTTGATACTCCACTTGCTCCCAAATAAACAGGTGCAATAGGCTCCGTCGTATTTCCATTGATGGAAATTACGATGTCACCTTGATGGGTTCCAAGATTAATCGCTGTGAAAGCTTCACTTACCGTGGCGTAACTCCCTGAGGCTGTTCCTGCTGTTGCTGTCAATGAAACCTGTGCATGGAGGTGATTCATTGACGATACAAACAACACGAACAACATAAAGACGTTCATAATGTACTGTTTTCTCATAAGACGAATTATTTTATTTAATCTGCAAATATATTCATTAACAAACGCTTAACGTAAAAACTTAATTAACAGTGGCTTTTTATTCTGTTAAAATTTTAAATTTTGTATGGTTCATTGAATAATTAGCAGGATTTATCGAACAAAAAAAAACCGCCACTCCGAAGAATGGCGGTTTCTAATTTAACTTAGAATCTTAATTCTTTACAATACGCTCCATCGAAGAGAAGTTGTCTCCAGATAAGCGAATCATATAAACTCCAGGTTGAACGGAAGACAATTCAATGATTGTTCCGTTTTCAAGAGTTGTGATCGAATTAATTAATTTTCCTTGAGCATCATATACTTCAGCCGATACATTAGTCAAATTCGCTAATGTAACTGTTACATCACCATTGGTTGGGTTAGGATAAAGCGTAACTCCGCGAGTCATGTCTAAATTATCTAAACCAACTTCGTCAATGATCGCACAATCTGACGTATCTGAACATCCTGCACCAGTAGTTACGATTACAGCATATGAACCGTTGTCAGTTGCTGTAAATGTTGAACCGGTTGCTCCAAGAATTGGTGTGTTCGTCGCACAATCGATCCATTGGAATGTTCCGTTAGATGGGGAAGCTACCAATGTCAATGCATTCGCCGCTGTAACTGTAGCAGTTGGAATTTCATTGATGGTTACGTTCACCACATCCGATCCTGAACAACCTAGGGTATCAACACCAGTTACGATGTATGAGGTTACTCCAAATGGCGCATTAAAGGCAACACCATTTTGAACACCATTGTTCCAAGTGTAGTATGTTGCACCAGTAGCGGTTAATGTTACGTTCTGATCACCGCACTGTACAATATTCGCTCCTGCATCTACTGTAGGAAGTGGTGAAGCAGAGATGGTAATAGCATCTGTATTCACACAACCATTTGCATCTGTTCCAGTTACACTAAGCGTAATTGTTGCAGGAACTGCGAACGGAATGTTGTTCTGAACTCCATTCGTCCAAACATATGTTTGTGCTCCTGTCGCGTTAACACTAGCTTGACCATTTTGACATACAATAATGTCTGTTCCGGCATTAACAACAGGAAGAGCATTTACAGTAACGGTTACGTTATCCGTATCCACACAGCCATTTGCATCTGTACCTAGAACGGAATAGTTAGTAGTATTCGTTGCAACAAATCCAACTGCGTTGGTTACGTTATTATTCCAGGTATACGTAACCGCGCCATTTCCGCTAAGTGTTACTGTATCACCAGAACAAACTGTTAAGTTGTTTCCAGCATCAACTACTGGAAGTGCATTTACTGTTACAAGCGTTGTATCGTTATTTGAACAGTTGTTTGCATCAGTACCTGTAACAATATAGGATGAAGTTGTAGTTGGTGCAAATGCAACACCATTAGCTACACTGTTATTCCAGCTATAGCTTGTGGCACCAGAACCATTCAATGTTACTTGATCACCATTACAAATTGTTAGATTAACTCCAGCTGATACTAGTGGAAGTGCATTTACAGTTACTTGAATGTTGTCAGTATTTGAACATCCGTTTGCACCTGTACCTGTAACGGTATAAGTAGTCGTAGCTGTTGGAACAAATGCAATGTTATCCGTAACTCCTCCTGTCCAAGCATAAGTTGAGGCACCTGTTCCAGCTAATGTAGCTGAACCTCCTGCACATAATGCGAAGTCTGTACCAGCATTAACCACTGGAAGAGCTAAAACAGTTAAATCAACATTATCAGTATTGGAACAACCATTTGCATCCGTACCAGTAACGGTAAATGTTAAAGTGGATGTTGCAGGGAAAGAAACACCATTTACTGCACTATTATTCCATACATATGTAGAAGCACCAGATCCATTCAGAGTAACTGAAGTTCCAGAACATACAGTTTGATCAATTCCAGCATTTACAACAGGTAACGCATTAACAGTAGTTGTTACTAACGTTCTTGTCGCACTTGTACATCCAAGGTATGCTGCTTCAGCGTAGAAGTTGTATACTCCGGCAGAAGTTACTGCAGGAAGAACAGATGTTCCTACTGTCTCAAAAGGACTGCCAGTTCCCAATAAAGCTCCTCCTGTTGCGCCATCATACCAATTGATAGTAGCTGGTGTTGAGAAACTATAATTAACAGTTAGAGTTCCAACTGCTAATCCCGTAGGGAAAGTTGTTTCTGCTCCCGCATTATCATTGTAAGCATCGAAATAATGTACATTAACAGTTCCACCAGATGGGTTAACTGTTCCAGCAGCAAGATTTCGTGTGTAATTAAAAGCTCCTGCTGTATTCAAGGCACCTGTTCCTGGTGAATAAGGCGCACTTACAGCACCTGTGAAACCAAAATTCAGGTCAGCTTGCCACGATCCTCCTAGGGCCGTCAAACCAGGCATACTGAACGTTACACTGGTAATTGTTGCTCCAGCAGGTAGCGCAGGTAAGTTGGCAGTCATTATTATGTTTGGCGTTGTTGCAACTGATGGAACAGTTGAAGCACTAACTTCTAAAGGTTGTGCAGCCAAATCAAACGTTACAACTGAAGAAGATGTATTCACAATTGTAGTATTCGATTGAGCAGAAATTTGAGCACTCGTTTCATTTAAACAAATTGCATCATTCGTACCAGATGGGTTGTTAATTGTCCATGCCGGTTGGGTAATTACAACAGTTTGCGGTGCGCTTTGGAATCCTCCATTGTCTTGTATAATAACAGTATATGTTCCAGCAACTAAATTTGTAGGAATTGTGCCGTATGCACTACCGTTAACTGAATATGTGAATGGTTGTACGCCACATGTAACTGTTCCTAATGTAAATGTCCCATTTGTACCACCATTACATGTAACATTTACTGGTGTAAGAATGGCATTCACTGGATCAACAGTTACAATTACTTCTGCTCTCGGTCCAGACGGACATCCTGTAAAGTCAACTTGGGCATAATATGATGTAGTAGTAGATAGTACTGGCGAAGTGTAAGAACCACCTGTACCAAGATTATTACCACCAGTTGCAGCATCGAACCATGAAATAGTTCCGATTGTTGTTGCCGCCGATACAGAAGTTGAATTACCTGCACATATTGAAGATCCTGTGCCAATCGGTGCACTAAGTGTAGGACATACAATATTTATAAAATAATCTTCAGTTTCTCCATATGTAAATGTTCCACAAGCAGAACTTGTAGCAGTACCTCCTTCAATAAGAGACACACGCATTCTAGTCGTACCAAGAATAGCAGTTGCAGGAATAGTAACTGAACCCGTTACATTAGAAACAATTGGTGGACCAGCTGCAGTAGAACCAGTATAAACTCTTTCAGTTGTATTATCAAAAACACCATCTTGGTTGTAATCTATAAATACATTGAATTGAGCCGTATAAAATGTCGCCCCACTCGTGATCTGGGATAAACTTAACGGGTAATTTGTACCAAGTGCAAAGTCTTGTACTGGTAATGTCGTAAAGTTGCTAAATGTTCCATTCGCAGCAGGATTCGTAGTAACAGGCGTTGCTGAACCGTTGTTTAATGGACCAAAAGTTACGTTACCTATATCTGTATCAGCACCATTAGTTGCATTATTTGTACAATAACAATTCAAGAAACTGTTTTGTGTAACCTGAACTGGTGCAGATGTAGCAGTCAATCCACTAACAGTACAAGTAATGATACATTGGTAATAGGTACTAGTCAGTAATGATGTTGTCAATGAAGCATTTGTTGCACCCGAGACATTCGTATAAGTTGTTCCGTCAGCGGATGATTGCCATTGGTAGGTGAACCCAACACCAGTATATGTAGTTCCCAACGACAGTCCAAAGTTAACTGAAGGACAAACAGTAGTCACTGATGATACTGTTGTGCTCGGGTCTGGCGTACCAGCGCAGAAAACAACATTATAGGCATCAGCACCTAGATCATCTGGCGTAAACGAAGAACGTAATGCACAGTCCATATCGTTTGTTACCCAAGCCGCTGGTGTAAATCCAGCAACAGCATTTGTTTCAACTGCTTGAGCATGTAGGTTATTGTTGTTATTGACAAACAATGGGTCAGCACTAATTGAACCGGCCTCAAGTCCTGCCGGTGTTACTGCTGCAGCGAAATCTGCGATAGTAGTTCTTGTAGTTGTATTTGTTACGGCAGTAAATCCGCTTACACCAATTCCATTTTGAATGAACAGGTCGTTATACGAGTTGACAGACGATGCTGCACCATAAGCTGTTGCAGATGTCGTAGCATATACTGTATGTCGAGCTGGAGAAGTCTGAGCTCCTGTGAAATTGGCAAAAACATTACCGCGAACATTGTAAATGGCAGTAGATCCACCTGTTAGGAAACAAGTGTTCGAGTATGTAGGGGTAAGTCCTGCTCCTATACTAACACTATTGTTATTAATATCATAAGAACTTGTTACTAAACCTGTTCCAACTGAAATACCAATCGCATAACGCGAAGCAGTCGCTGTTCCTGTAAAACTTGTAAAGAGATTGGATACAGTGTTATTGTAAATTTTTATATTGTGTGTTCCGGTTGTGGTTAATGATAAATTCAAACCATTAGCTGAAGAAGTGGTAGTTGCAGAACCAAAGACAGAAACGTTTGTGACATTATTATTGTAAACCAATGCATTACCGTTAAGTCCAGACCCGAAAATCCCTGATGTTACACTCTGATTACCAGCAACTCCGGAAACGTCATTATGGTAAATTTGAACATTGGTTTGATTAACTGCCCAAATACCGCGTGACGCAGTGAAGGTAGAAGCCAAAGGACCCAAATTTGTGAAGGTATTGCGAACAGAACAATCTGTAGTACCAATAACCGTGTTTAAATCAGGATTCGTTGCATTACCGTTAAGATAAATTCCGTTGAGTGCTTGTGTAACACTAAAGTTTCTGTAGATATTGTTCGAATTGGCGCCTGCAGCAGAGGTAGGTGTAATACCACCACCAATAGTACTTGCTGTTTGCAAAATTCCGGAAGATGTCGACGTAGTATTATTTCTATTTAATGTAACTGTACAATTCGTTAAGAGGTTGTTTTGTGCCCCATTCGTTGCTGAACCATTTCTTAAAACGTAACCATATTCTACATTTGTTACAGCTGATGCGTTAACGTCAATACCATCGAAAATAAAATAATCTCCTCCAGAAATGATTATACCAGCATCTGCAGTACCACCTGTTCCGTTAGGAGTTATAACTGGATTCGCTCCTGAACCTAATTTCTGAAAAGTGATCGTGTTCACTGCCGTTCCAGTTGCTGTTATAGCTGGTGGTAATTCATTAAACGTTTGACCTTCTGTCACATTGAAGATTACAGGACCTGTAAATGCACCACAAGCACTTGCTGAGTTTAAAGCAACTATTGCTGAAGTGAAGTTTTGAAAGTTAGATCCACCTGTTGGCTGCGTATTGTCAATAGTAAAATTACCACCTGCAGTTGTAATTGGAGAAGCAGAACTAACTAATGCAATATCGTCAATCGCTGCAGGGGGATTGGCCCCTCCACCAGCATCGTTTTTCCAAGTGAAAACTAATCTCATCGTACTATTAGCGGCGCAATTACCCAATGCAGAGGGAGGGATTGAGAGATTAAAAGTCGAACCATTACCTGCAGTTAATAAACTATAGCGGCTCAAGAAAATCGGTGTACCTGTTCCCGTCCACGTCGGGGTTGTACTCGTAAAAGTTGGCTGGTTTATAGCTGGTGTAAGTGTCGTCGGACACAAATAAACCTGAATTTCATCGTAATTGTTTTCACCATTTAAATTAATTCTAAATGATAAGTTGACAGCGGTTTCGCCTGCAGGGAACGTTACGTCTCTGTAAAAATGAGAGGCGCCAGAAGCCGTTGCCGGGGTCTGGTAGCTCCACGTTGCACCTATATCACTAGACGCATACGCAGCATTTGTACCGGTAGGAGTGAACCCGTATGTACCGTTTGTTAATGGCAAGCCAGTCATATACCACTGTGAACCATTTGTTGTCGTCGTATTGACAACGGTCCAACCATTCGCGGCAAATGTTGATCCTAATTCAAAACCACCTTCGGCAGCTGGATTGATCAGAACCGTCTGTGCGCTACCCAAGAAAGATAACAGCACAAACAGTACACTCATGAGGTGTACGTTCTTTAGATTTTTGTACATGTTTTTCATATATTATACTTTTAGTCGCGCTAAAGTTAACGTATTTTTGTTTTTTATTTCATTTTTTCGAAACTTTAGTTGAACAGTTTCGTTGAAACTTCGATTAAATTCACCAAAAACTTAGAGAATGTTAAATCATGAACCATTGAAAGCGCTTGTCTGTGGAGCGACCCAAGGAATCGGAAAAGCAACTGCCATCGAACTGGCTAAAAGAGGGGTTCATGTCACGCTTGTTGCACGGAATGAAGATAAATTAAAGGCTACAGTAAGTGAGCTAAATGCCATCAATGCGATCGATCATGGGTATTTGGTTGCTGATTTTTCGTTTCCGAATGAGTTAAAGAAAACAATCACCTCATTTGTTAATGCGGGTAATGTGGTCAATATACTTGTCAATAACACCGGTGGACCGAAAGGTGGAGCTATCAAAGATGCAGAAATCAGTGAGTTTTTACTGGCATTTAATCAACACCTTATCTGCAACCATATTTTAGTTCAAGCACTTTATCCAGGGATGATTTCGAGTGGGTATGGAAGGATTATCAATGTGATATCGACATCGGTTAAACAACCTTTATCAGGTCTAGGTGTATCCAATACGATTCGAGGCGCTGTAGCGAGTTGGAGCAAAACAATGGCGAATGAGCTTGGTCAGTTCGGGATTACAGTAAATAATGTGCTTCCCGGTGCGACAAATACCATTCGCTTGCAAGGAATTGCTGAAGCTAAGGCGGAGAAAACGGGTGAATCGCTTGATTCGATTTTTGATGAAATGGCAACTGAAGTCCCAATGAAACGTATCGCTAAACCTGAGGAAATTGCTAATGCGATTGCCTTCCTGGCCTCTTCTGAAGCAGCATACATTAATGGAGTCAATTTACCAGTTGATGGTGGTCGTACAAAATGTCTGTAGTTGTCTAGCGAAGAACGTTAACGTGACCGGTTATTGTCTTTTCACGACCACTGTTGGTTAGGAAGTCAATTTTCCAACTGTACGTTCCGTCTTGAACAGGTACGCCGTTCGAATTGCCATCCCATTCGAATTTTTGATCAGTGGACGTAAAAATTTCTTCTCCCCATCGATTGAATATACTAATGGTCATTTTGTCAATCCCAATTGTACTGATCGAAAAGAAATTGTTGTAACGCAACCCATCTGGCGTAAATGCATTTGGCACGTAGACATACCAGGCTTCTTCAATGCGTAAGGGATAAGTAACAGTATCCACACAGCCAAGATCGTCAATGGCTACGAGCGTAATGAAATAATAACCAGGATCGGCATACGTGTTACT
>JBILNH010000049.1:0-14644 GCA_044375095.1 Crocinitomicaceae bacterium | reverse complement strand
GAGAAAGGCGAGTGCAAATTTACGAACATTTGTGAAATCCAAAAAACAAAGCGAAAAAAAAGTTCGAAATTTCCTTCAACCAATTGTTTTCCACAGGGCTTATTTCGCATTTTTTAATAAAAACCCTCCCGAAAGCTGTCGATATATTTTTAAATTCGCGTCGTCCGTACATTGCGGATACCACATAAATCAGAATTAATACAAGCGAAATGAGCTATAAACAGTGGAATACCTATTTAGGATGGTTGGTTTTTATCCTTGCAACAGTTGTTTATTTTATCACAATTGAAGATACCGTTTCCTTATGGGATTGTGGCGAGTACATTACTGCCGCATACAAATTGGAAGTAGGTCACCCCCCTGGTGCACCGCTATTTATGATTCTTGGTCGACTGTTTTCGTTTTTTGCCGACCCTGAAATGGTAGCTGTTTGGATTAACCGGCTGTCTGCAATTTCGAGTTCCTTGACCATTTTATTTATGTTTTGGTCGTTAACGCTTTTACTCAAAAAGTTGGCGTTGAACCATAAAAGTGAATTGTCAGTAGGTGACCAAATAGCCATTTTCGCCAGTGCATTTGTAGGTTCAATGGCTTACACGTTCTCAGATTCATTCTGGTTTTCTGCTGTTGAAGGGGAGGTGTATGCTATGTCATCTTTGTTTACAGCCGCTATTTTTTGGGCAATCCTTAAATGGGACGAGGAAATGGCCCTGCTTCAGCACGGTGCGCTTTCTGAAGAATACGCGCCGAATCGCTGGTTACTATTGATTATGTTTTTACTAGGGTTGGCCATCGGTGTTCACTTATTGGGTATTCTTGTGGTGCCAGCCATCGGATTTGTCATCTATTTCCGCTATTGGAAAACATCCGATCCGAAAGGAATTATCATTACAGGTCTTGTGTCAATCGCCGTGCTTGGATTCATTCAAGAAGGTGTGATTCCTGGATCAATATCGTTGGCTTCTTCTTTTGAGGTCGCTTTCGTAAATTCCTTTGGATTACCATTTTTCTCCGGAACGATTTTCTTCTTCGCATTGCTTGTGTTTGCGTGTATTTGGTTGATTCGCTATGCACGAACGAAAGGTAATTCGATCTTGTACAATGCCACAATGGGATTAATCCTGTTGCTTATCGGTTATGGTTCTTTTGCGGTCATTGTGATTCGTTCCAATGCTAACACGCCATTGGATGAAAACGATCCTGAAAACCTTGTGACCTTGCATGCATACCTGAAGCGTGAACAATACGGTTCGGCGCCGTTGCTCTCAGGTCCGGCTTGGAACTCAACAGAAAACAATCCCGAACTTTTTGATAGCCGTTCACCATTCTACCTTCGCCGATTCATCGTCACAAAAGGTGAGCAGGTTGTGAAAGCATTCAAATTTGAAAAGGCTGCGCAAGAACATGCAAGTAAAATTGGCGGATCTGTTGAAGAAAAGTACTTCGAATCGAATGCACAAGATCGCCAGAATAGCGTACCAACGTATGCTCAGACAATGTTCTTCCCTCGGATGTATTGGAATCAAGAGCCAGCTAAAGTGTCTGGCTACATCAAATGGTCGGGTTACGATGCCAATGACGATACAGCAACGGAAAAAGGAAAAGATGGAAAACGTCTACCAACCTTCGGTGAGAACATGACCTATTTCTTCCGTTACCAAGTGAATTGGATGTACTGGCGCTACTTTATGTGGAATTTTGCAGGTCGCCAAAACGACATTCAAGGACACGGGGATAACATGCGTGGAAACTGGATTTCTGGAATTTCTGCAGTAGATAATGCGCGATTGGGTGATCAAGGAGAGGCAGCTCCTTTCTTTACGTCAGAAAACCCATCGCATAATAGTTTTTTCTTTATACCACTCATTTTCGGAGTGATCGGTTTATTGTTCCATTTTTACCGTGCGCCAAAAGACGCATTTATTCTGTTACTCGCGTTTTTATTTACCGGGTTAGCGATTGTGGTTTATTTGAATCAAAAACCATTGGAACCTCGCGAGCGTGACTATGCTTATGCTGGATCCTTCTATTTCTTTGCCTTCTGGATTGGAATCGGCGTCTATGCGCTATACGATGCGTTTGTCCGCTTCGAACGCAAAGACCTCATCAAAGCACTAATGGCTTTAGGAGCTGGTGTTGTACTTTTCGCTGTTTTCGACATGTCAAGTGAGGTATCTATGCCAAGCACAATTAGTTGGTTGATTATCGGCGGTGGAGCTACAGGATTGATTGCGTTAATGATGGGACTGAAAAAAGTGTTGTCCGGAGAGAAACAAGGTGCAATTGTAGCTGGACTTCTTGGAATGTTTGCGCCACTTATTATGGGGATGCAAGGATTTGACGATCACGACCGTAGTTTGAAAACAACTGCCGACGATCTTGCCATTAATTACCTCGAGTCTTGTGCGAAAAATGGTATCCTCTTTACCAATGGAGATAACGATACCTTCCCATTATGGTACATGCAAGAGGTGGAAGGAAAACGTACTGATGTTCGCGTATGTAACCTTTCGTTAATGCAAACAGATTGGTATACAGAGCAAATGAAGATGCGTGCATACGACTCAGATCCGTTACCAATCAAATTCCGTGAGGATCAAACGTTGATGTATGCGGGAATGACTGATCAAGTCATCTTCTCTGATCTTTTTGAATTGTTCTACCTGAATGCAAGCGATGAACTTTTAATGAAAGTAATCAACATGCGTGTGCGAAACAATGGACCGATTGTGCAACAAGCACTGGCTATGTTTAATGGTCAGATTGGATCAATTGTGGCAGGTGTGAGTGCTTCCCAAGGAAATGTTCAATCGAGAGTCGAAGAATTGAAAGCCGACTTAATGACTAATACAGGTAAAACACTTTCAGAAACCATTTACAAAAAGTACCGTGCTGCTTTTGAAATTATTTCAGGAATGCAAAGTGGGTTAATTACGATGCCTGAAGGTCAAACGGATGCGTTCCAAAGTGTCTTGATGGAATTTGAAAAACCATGGAATTATGCGAATATCGATGAAATTATGGCTTTCGTTCGTGATGACAACAACATGGTAGCATTCAGCGGACAACGGATGATTCGTGTTTTCCCTGCTTCAGGATTTATTTTACCTGTCGATGCAGAAAATGCAGTGAAGTCTGGTGTCATTCGCGCTGATCAGAAAAAAGACTGTCTCAAGGAAATTCGATTCGATTTTGATGCACGTGGATTGACGCGTGAGCAAGTGATGATGTTGGATATCCTGGCAAATAACGACTGGAAACGAGGGGTTTATTTCTCTAGTCCTGGTGGATCTGATGTGTCGATTGCCATCTACAAACGCGGACATGTGAAGCAAAATGGTTTAGCGTTCGTTCTTAGTCCGTTAAGCCAGTTAAACAATCGTTACACGGACGACATGTATGACAATTTGATGAACAAGTACGCTTACGGTGCAATGGACAATCCATCTGTCTTGACGGATTATTATGCGCGTCGCCATACTTCTCAATACCGTTTGCATTTTGCTTCACTCGCAGATGATTTACTTCAACGAGTGGAACAAGATCAGCAATTGAAAACATCCGGAAAGACAACCATTCAAATGCTTCGCCAACAAGGCCAGTCAGCTCAGGCGAAGGAGATGGAAAATTCACTTGCAGGTGCGGACAAGCGAATCAAGGAAAACAAGAAAAAAGCGATTGACTTGATTAAACATTCGTTGAAAGTTATGCCTGCCGATATCGTAATGGATTACGGTGAGCCAACTGCAGATTCAAGAGATCCTTACACGAATGGTGGAGCAAGTCTTGATCGTTATACAGATGGTGTCTTGCATGACTACGTTCGCTTGTTGTATAGAGCAGGGGACAAGAAAGCAGCTGAAGAACTCGGATTGATTGTGGCGCAGCAGTTAGAGTCAATCATTCGTTACTTTGAAATGAGTGCAGCTCAGTTTGCCGGTAGCCCAGAAAATACAGGAGATTTATACGCAGCACTTGATGCCTATTTCACTTTACATTTGGCTTCGATGGAACCGCAATTTGGCGCGCCATCTGGAAACTTAGCGAAACGTACTTCTTTAATGCTCAATACATGGTACAAGAAGTCGTTCCCTGCAATCTTCAGAAAGCTTGAGCAATTGGCAAACGACAATGGTGAAAGCACACGTCGTGGTTCTAAAGCAGGCAGGTATGCAACCATGTTATTTGAACTTCAAGATTACCTAGAGGCAATTGGTGCTGAGAATGGGTATTTAGAGCCGAAATCTTCACCAAATCAACCGTCCCCCAATTCGATGAATATGGAGCAGTTGATGCAACAAATGCCAGCGGCTGATTCAGTTCGACAGTAAAGCGGTGATCCGATATTTCAGAACCCCACGTGTATTCCGAATCCTATTTCCGAATAGAACGTGGGGTTTTTCTTCAACCACTAAAATTTACTTGACCTTCGATGATGGTCCACACCCAGAGATTACCCCTTGGATTCTTGACGAATTAGCGCATCGAAACATAAAGGCTACCTTTTTTTGCCTTGGAGAAAACATGTTAGCTCATCCACAGATAGTTGAGCGCATCCGAATTGAAGGTCATACCCTAGCATATCATGGCTTCAACCATAAAAGGAACAGTAAACGGTCAATTCAGGAAATAAAACAAGATCTTTTGTCAGCACCGAACTCCCTAACAAAACGCTATTATCGACCACCATACGGAAGGTTGAGTTGGTGGAAAGCGACAGCAATTCTTAGCGATTGGAGAATCATCATGTGGTCATGGTTATCGTACGATTTTGATCAAACGCTTTCTATTGACCATCTTGTTAGTCGAGCCAAACGTTCAATTCGACCGGGAGACATTCTTGTCTTTCACGATAACAACTCCACAAAAGATCGGTTGAAGTTAATCCTTCCGCCAATTCTTGATTTTATTGAATCGAAAGGTTGGAGTGCAGAGGTGCTTGATTAAGCTTTGCGTTTGTAAATAGGGACAGTTGAGCATGGTTCACCATACATAATTCTCTTGGCTACCGGTTGCAAATGACTGACCAATTTCGACATGGCATAAGCCGGAGAAGCAATATCAGCACATCCTTTAATGATCACACGACCATCTGCAAATGAAGAAAGTTCGAGTCGACTTATTTCCTGTGATATCAACTCTTTAGCCAGTTCTTCAGCTGATCCAACCAAGGAATAAGCGCCTGCCTGATTCAGTTGACTAATCACAAGCATGTAAGCCCAAGTGGGAATGATCGCATCGGCGGAACAATACACATAAACGGCTTTTTCCTGATAACTTTTCCAATCGTTACCAGAAATCCACTCCCTAAAATCTTTTTCCTTAATGACTAATCCTTGCCACAATTGATCGGCTAAATCAATGCCAACCAATTCTTGTGTTGGTTTAAAATCTGCTAAGTCAAGTTGGATGAGACCACTTTCAGTGACTTTATTTCGAATTTCTTCCATACGTGCAAAAATACAAAGACGAATCTTCAAAAAACAATAAATAAAGAATAAGGTTTAGTTCAGTTTCAGCCATTTTGTCAGCTAATTTTTCAGGGTATATCTTTTGTAGATCAGCGGTGTGAAAATGTCAACACATCAAACAGGATCCGGAATTCAATCGCTACTACTTTCATTATTGATAGTTGTCGTGATGTGGTTGGTGTTTTGGGCAGATCACCTTTTCGCCTATGATTTTCATCGATTAGGCGTGCTTCCGCATGAAAAAAGTGGATTGATAGGAGTACTGTTCATGCCAGTTGTTCATTCAAGCAAGGACATTCACCACATTTTGAATAACTCACTTCCTACTTTTCTGCTGTTTGCATCGCTGTTTTATTTCTATCAATCCATTGCATGGAAAGTGATGAGTATTGGTTGGATTCTCACGGGTGTTTTGGTGTGGATAATTGCGGATAATACCGGGGGGTACCATATAGGAATGAGTGGAATTATTTATTTGCTCGCAGGATTTTTGTTTGTCTCTGGAGTTTTACGTGGCTACAGACCATTACAGGCCATATCGCTTGCCGTTGTATTTATGTACGGAAGTATGCTTTGGGGTGTTTTCCCAATGAAAGAATCGATTTCTTGGGAAGGTCATCTGTCAGGATTGTTTGTCGGAGTAATCTTGGCGTTCTATTTTAAAGAGAAAGGTCCCCAACGTCCAAAGTATCAGTACGAAATCGAAAAAGAAATGGGCATTGAGCCACCAGATTTAGAAGGCATGTGGATGGAGCGTACACGGTTAGCTCAGGAAGATGAGGATAGAAGAAAAAGGGAAGAATTAGGTTACACCATTGTCTATCATTACGTTCCTGCTATTAAGGGACAAGTTCACGGACAACAGTTGCTGTCGAACGACTCACCTCATTCCAATGATCAAGATGGAACTCAAGACAGACATAATGACCCGTTTGCAAAATAGTATGGGTATCACACAAATAGTTTAATAGATCTGTTAATCCATTATTATGTCCAATAATCATTAGCTTATTTGTTCCTTCATAAGTTGAAATTAATTCTATTAAGTTGCGCATTGAAGTGAGATACAGCTCCTCTTTAAATACAACGCTCGTTAAGGTTTTCGGATCCAAAAAATAAAATGCCGTTTCTCTTGTTCGAATGGCAGATGAACACCAAATAGTTATGTCTGACCAATCAAGATTTAAATTCTTTTTTAGGGTTTCACATTGTTTAAGGCCATGTTCGGTTAATGGACGATCTTTATCTGATGAAATGGATCCCATAACGAGCGGTTCGGCATGACGCAATAGATGAAGGCGAAGCATAAACTGGTTTTTTGATAAAGTTAATCCTTTCGTCTATTGATCCTTGCTTGTCTACCCCAAAAGAAATTGTACATTAGTCAAAAATTCCACGCATGTACCGAATTATTACGTTTTCAATTTTTACACTCATCCAAACTGTTTCATTCAGTCAAATAACTTTAACATCGGCTGACTTTGCTGCGGACAATGATACTGTTCGTATGAGTCGTACAACGGACAATGCCATTGATTTTGCTTCAACCGGTCCAAATTACACATGGAATTTTTCAAGTTTAAATCCGGAAGAACAACTTCTTCGGGAATTTACAGATGTATCTAATGCCGGTACATTTGCTCAATTTCTATTTGGATTCTTCGCGCCTGCGAATTATCAAGCTACATACTTCTTACCTTCGATTGAATTGCCCTTGGCGCAAATAACATCCTTTTTGCCTATTACTATTGAGGATGTGTTTCAGTACACAAAGAAATCCAATACTGCTGTTTCAACGGTAGGTTATTCTATGAATGTCACCTTTAGCGGAACAACAACCAATGTGCCTTTTCAATCTGATACGATCGAAACGCGGTATGTTTTGCCATTAACTGCCGGACAGTCGTATGCAAGCTCAGGGTATACGCGAGTGGATTTTAATCCAATATACGACGCACAATGGGTACAGTATCGTCAGCGCAATACAACTGTAGATGGATTTGGATCAATTACCACTCCACTAGGAACGTTTGAGGCCTTAAGGTTGCATCATATCGTAGATGAACTTGATTCAATTTATTTGGTTTTACCTGTAATCGGTGGTAATTGGTTGCCATTAACTATTCCAACCGCTCACGAATACGAATGGTGGGGAGATAATCAAAAAGAACCATTACTGCGCATCAGAACATCTGAGTTAGGAGGTAATGAAACAGTAACCTTAATTGAGTACCGCGACCTTTATCGACCGGAATTTGCTTCATTAACTGAAGAGGAACAAACTAATCTTCAGATTTATCCAAATCCATCGGCTGATTTTACGCTTATCGAAT
This sequence comes from Crocinitomicaceae bacterium, assembly GCA_044375095.1. Taxonomy (GTDB): domain Bacteria; phylum Bacteroidota; class Bacteroidia; order Flavobacteriales_D; family Crocinitomicaceae; genus M0103. The sequence continues at coordinate 6,840 of JBILNH010000049.1, read as the reverse complement.
CTAATAATCCAATAAAAGAAGTGAGCATTAGTGACGCAAGCGGTCGGTTTATACTGCAACAGCAAGCGTTTAACCAACATTCACTTGTTCTTGATCTGACGACAGTCGAAAATGGTGCGTATTGGTTGACAATTAGCACTGAGAATGGAGTAGAGGTAAAATCGATCGTCAAGCAGTAAGCTTTTTCCTGTACCTTTGTAGAAAGGCAAATCGGTCTATCGCTGTTCGTCAGTTGACGGAGAGAGGAAAGTCCGGGCAGTGCAGAGCGCCGTACTTCCTAACGGGAAGGCATCAGTGAAAGCTGGTGACAGAAAGTGCCACAGAAAGGAAAACTACTTTCGATTTTATCGGGAGAAAAGGTGAAAAGGTGAGGTAAGAGCTCACCGTGCCGGCTGTGAGGCGGGTAGCAAGGTAAACCTTACGGACTGAAAGACCATGTATACCGGGGATGACTGAACGTGTTCAGTTGGGAGGGCTGCTCGTCCGACTCGGAGGGTAGGTCGATGGACCTCATTAGTGATGGTGAGGCTAGATAAATGATAGACGTCCGCCTATTGCGGATACAGAACCCGGCTTATAGATTTGCCTTTTTCTTTTTTTTCTTCTCAAGTACCGAACGACAGGTGGCGTAATAGGGTGTCAATCTAAGAGGAGAAATGGGATACATTAAAATCGATAGCCCTTTGTAGTTGATGGAATTACTGGATGCGGGAAAGGTATTAAATGATTTATTCAAAGCCGTCAAAAACAGATCGTAATCTAACGTATTCAATACTTGAAGTGCGACATTGTAATTTCTAGCTTGCCGAATAATAGCAGCAACAACCATGTCGGAATAACAACCTTTAAGCTGTTGATTGGGAAATTGAATGCGTTCAGATTGAATGAGCGATGCAGCGCAATCTGTAAAACGCCCAAAAGATGCTGTTGATGTGGAAATTGAATCTACACCCGAAGATTGCTGATTAATGAATCGTTCCACCCACGCAGAAAACAACTTAGCTTTCTGATGCCTATAACCTGATTGAACTCCTGCAAGAATAGGTAAAAGGTTGTTTCTTTCGCAGGATTGCCATTTTTTCTTTAGGCCTAAATCAGCATAAGTCAAGGCAAGTGTTGAGTCCGATCGTTTCTGTTTAACCACATATGGATTGTAACCGATACCTACTAATTTTTTGGACAAACTGAAATGTTTAATCAAGCGTCGGGGTAGTTTTTCTTCTTCGAAAATCGTTTGTAAACGACCTTTTTTCTCAAGTTTCAACCCATCTTCTATTGATGAAAAAAACACCATATCGATTTGAGTAACTATACCTTCTTTTGATAACAGCTCTTCAAGTGAGTCAATCGAAAGGTGATGAATGTGAACGTGGATGCGTTTGAACTTCTTTAATGAATTGAACAGTACCGAATCTGAAGAGGTCAATACATCTGAAGCGATATGCACATGTTGAATTTTTGGCGGTTTTGCTACTTCGTAATAGCAACCACTTAGTATTCCGAGAACCATGAACAATAAGAATGTCAGACGTTTCATCTTAGCAAAGATACAGTTGTTTCAACTCTCATGAACGTTTACAAGCAATTTCATCGCGATTCGTTATTACGTCAGCTTTCCATTGTACCTTTGCGCAAATACATGTCACGTGAGTACAAATAAACGTCAGCAACAAAAAATCAATCAACTTCTGTCAGAATTGAATTCTGGTAAAGAGGCAGCCATTTCAACCGCATTAAAAGCACTTCAAGTCAACGGAGATGCTAGTGTTATAGAACCTTTAGCCACAGTTTTGCTTGGTCAATTATCCGAAAAAAATAGAAAGGAAGTTCATGAGTTTTTGTCGACATTAAATGATACTTCCACTATAGAACCGATGATTGAAGTACTTAAAGATGAACGTTTTCTGCCGGTTCGACAAGAATTGTTGAGCTGTATGTGGAACAATAAATTGGATTACAGTTATTACTTACCTGAATTTGTCGCAATTGCTGCAGAAGGAAATTTCATGGAAGCAATTGATTGTTTAACCATTATGGAAAACCTTGAAGGTCCATTTGAAGAGCGACACATTTTGGAATCGCAGCTTCATTTGCGCGACTATCTAGAGGATAAAGCTCCAAAAGATGAAAAACACGCACAAATTATGAGTGAAATTGCACTACTATTGAAGGATTTCGATCAGATGGATGACGATGATATCGATTTTTATAACGCGTAATTTACCGTTGCCATCCAAAGCGATTGCTTAATACGTCATCGATGAATGCACTAACGGCGTCATTCTCGATCTTATCCAACACATCTGATATAAATGCGGAGACAAGCAGTTGTCTCGCTGATGCTTCAGATAATCCACGTGCACGCAGGTAAAATATGGCTTCTTCATCCAATTGACCGGTTGTAGAACCGTGTGAACATTTCACATCGTCAGCATAAATTTCCAGTTCCGGTTTTGAATTGATCGTTGCCGAATCACTCAATAAAACATTTCCATTTGATTGAAATGCGTTGATTTTTTGCGCATCTTCTCTAACGAATACTTTTCCATTGAATACACCTGTAGATTGATCATCCATCACACCTTTGTACAATTCATTCGAATTACAATGTGGTTGTTTGTGGTCAACAACAGTATGGTTATCAACGTGTTGATTTCCTTTTAGCAGGTATGCGCCGTTCAGGTTAGTCGTACAATTTGTTCCATCAACCTCAATAGTTAAATTGTTTCTCACCAACGAACCGTTTAATGTGATAGTATTAATCGTGAATGTAGAGCCGTTCTCTTGTGTTACCAATTCGTTTGACACAATAAGATTACCTTCCTCTTCGATTTGCAGCTTGTCAATTGTTAATGTGGCATTCTCAGCGACATGAACATTCAGTGAACTATTTGTAAAAGAGTTTGAATTCGCAGACGAAAGAGACCCGATAATGAATGAGGCTTTTGATCCTTTGTGTGCAGATATAAAATGGCTCACGTTGGATACTTGAGAATCGTTTGTGTTTAAGTGAAGGAGTTGTATGGGATGATCTAATGAAACGTTTTCATCAACCGTGATCAATATTCCATCAGTTAAATAGGCCATATTCAACGCTTGAAACACATCAATGGCTTGTGCTTTCTTTTCAAATAGCTGCTGTAAATCCGCTTCATTGCACGATGAGAGCGTTTTGATGTGAACGCCTTGCGGCAACTTGACTTGTGAAGTTGTCCAAATAGGTTGACCATTGACTACATGAATTGTGTATGCTTCTTGGTCAATAATTGGAAAACTCGTATCATCAGAAGGTGTAAATCCTTGCTGAGCAGCAATTGCGGCAATCTTCCCCACTCGTGTGTATTTCCATGCTTCTTGACGAGTTGTTGGAAAATCTGTTTGATCTAAAAAAGCATTCACCTCTTGTACAATAGTGCTAGGCAAATTGATAGCGGTTGGTGTCAAGTGAGACCGGAATGCATCCAATTTTGTGGTGTTAATGATTGTTTCCATAAAGAGTTACTTAGGCATTAACAGAATCCACTTCTTCTTTGATCCAATCGTATCCTTTTTCCTCTAGTTCCAGCGCCAGTTCTTTCGGACCAGATTTAACGATTCGTCCGTTGTACAATACATGCACGAAATCGGGAACAATGTAGTCTAACAACCGTTGGTAGTGCGTAATGACGATACACGCATTTTCTGGTGATTTCAATTTATTCACGCCGTTAGCTACAATGCGCAAAGCATCAATATCGAGACCAGAGTCGGTTTCATCAAGAATAGCCAGTTTTGGTTCGAGCATAGCCATTTGAAAAATCTCGTTGCGTTTTTTCTCACCGCCGGAGAATCCTTCATTTACAGCTCGAGAAGCAAGTTTGGAATCCAATTCAACTAGAGCAGATTTTTCACGTACTTTTTGCATGAAATCTTTTGCTGAAATTGGATCTAGACCCTTATATTCCCTGATCTCATTTACAGCTGTTTTCAAAAAGTTGACGTTCGAGACACCAGGAATTTCAACAGGGTATTGAAAAGCTAAAAACAACCCTTCTCTCGCACGGTCTTCGGTTGACATTTCAAGTAAGTTATTCCCGTCGAAATCAACCGACCCTGCTGTTATTTCGTATTCTTCACGGCCTGCAAGAACTGATGCTAGCGTACTTTTTCCGGCTCCATTTGGACCCATAATCGCGTGTACTTCTCCTGCATTAACAGTGAGATTTAAACCCTTTAGTATCTCTTTCCCTTCGATTGAAGCGTGTAAGTTTTCTATTTTAATCATTACCTTGTGTTGTTAACTGTCTCCTTAACTTTTATAACAATTCTAAATTCTGCATTCCGCACTCTCAATTCTACATTCTCTAACTATCCCACCGATCCCTCTAAACTTATTGCTAACAATTTCTGAGCTTCTACAGCGAACTCCATTGGCAATTGATTCAATACCTCTTTACAATAACCATTTACGATCAAGCTAATCGCTTTTTCTTCGCTTATTCCGCGTTGCAGGCAATAAAATATTTGATCCTCTCCAATTTTGGAAGTTGTCGCTTCGTGTTCAATTTTGGCACTGCTGTTTTTACATTCGATGTATGGGAAGGTATGTGCGCCACATTCGTCCGTCATTAAAAGCGAATCGCATTGCGAAAAGTTACGAGCGTTTGAGGCGTTCTTGTGAATTTGAACCAGTCCGCGGTAAGAATTCTGAGATTTTCCAGCTGAAATTCCTTTTGATATAATCGTCGATTTGGTGTTTTTTCCGAGGTGAACCATTTTTGTACCTGTATCGGCTTGTTGGTAATTATTCGTAACGGCTACAGAATAAAATTCACCGATTGAGTAGTCACCTTTAAGTATACATGATGGATATTTCCACGTAACGGCTGAACCAGTTTCTACTTGCGTCCAAGAGATTTTTGCTTGTTTTTCACAAACCCCACGTTTTGTTACAAAGTTGAACACTCCACCTTTTCCATCCTTATCACCCGGATACCAATTTTGAACAGTCGAGTATTTAATCTCAGCGTGATCAAGCGCGATGAGTTCGACGACTGCAGCATGCAATTGATTTTCATCCCGCTGTGGTGCCGTACAACCTTCCAAGTATGAAACGTACGATCCTTCATCTGCCACAACAAGAGTGCGTTCAAATTGCCCAGTACCTCCTTCGTTTATTCGGAAATAAGTAGACAATTCCATTGGGCATCTTACACCTTTCGGAATGTAGCAAAAAGAACCATCAGTGAAGACGGCTGAATTCAACGCTGCATAGAAGTTATCGGTCATAGGAACGACTGATCCCATGTATTTTTTAACCAGATCCGGATATTCTTGCACAGCATCTGAGAAAGAACAAAAGACAATTCCGAGCTCTTTTAATTTAGCTTTGAAGGAGGTAGCTACTGAGACAGAATCCATGACGAAATCCACTGCGACTCCAGTAAGTCGTTGCTGCTCTTCCATCGAAATTCCGAGTTTTTTCATGGTTTCCTTCAACTCAGGATCTACGTCATCCCAAGATTCGTATTTCTTGGTTTGTTTTGGAGCTGAGTAATAGGTAATATCCTGAAAATCCGGTTTTGCGTAATGCACATGTGCCCATTCAGGTTCTGTCATTTCTTTCCAGGTTTCAAACGCTTTTAAACGGAAATCTAATAACCATTCTGGTTCGTTTTTCTTTTCCGATATGAAACGAATGATCCCTTCGTTTAGGCCTTTTGGAGCTTTATCTGATTCAATATTGGTAACAAAACCAAATTTGTATTCTTGATTTTCTAAGTCCTTTGCAAGTTCATTTTCCGTATATCCCATCGCTTCTTACTGAATTAAACTACAATGAAAAGGATTCACCGCAGCCACAAGTTCTTCCTGCATTCGGATTATTAAAGACAAATCCTTTACCATTTAAACCACCCGAAAAATCAAGTGTCGTACCAATCAAATAGAGGAAACTTTTCTTGTCAACGACTACTTTCACACCATTGTCCTCGAACGCTTTATCGCCTTCACGATCCTCATTATCGAAAGTAAGTTGATACATCAATCCTGAACATCCACCTCCTTCAACTCCGACGCGAATGAAATACCCATCCTTACCGTCATCCTCCATTAATCGTTGTGCCTGTTTGCGGGCTGCATCTGTAACTGTTATCATGGTGAACTACTGCTTTATTTAGATTAAATATAAATAGTCAACTAAATCACTGCAAAAATACCACATTCAAGGTATTGATGCAACGAAAACTAAAAAATAAATTCTCGCGAGGTTGTAACAATACGAATTCAAAAAAGTTTGTGTGATAGGATGTGGTGAGTCGTTCATTTCAGAAGGTTATGTATTTTTACGCTTCAAATTTCTAACTGTGCGTATTTTCAATTCATTTGATGAGGTCGACAAGATTAGTTTTCCTGTTTTAACGATTGGTACGTTTGACGGTGTACACATTGGTCATCAGAAAATTATTCAACAGTTAAAGGAAGAAGCGTTACAACTTGGTGGAGAATCCGTGTTATTTACATTCTATCCACATCCACGCATGGTTCTTTTTCCAGAAGCTCACGGTTTGCAGTTGCTTACTACTCAAGAGGAGAAATTGAAATTTCTTGAAGTTTGTGGGATTGATAATGTGATTGTTCAACCGTTTACTTTCGATTTTTCCCGTCTAACAGCCATGGAATTTGTGCGTGATTATTTGGTGAATAAGTTGCACGTTAAGAAACTAATCATCGGATATGACCATCAATTTGGGAAGAACAGAGAAGGTTCAATAGATTTTTTGAGAACTCTTGCAGACGTTTATGAATTTGAGGTAATTGAAATCCCAGCTCAGGATATTGACGACGTAAATGTAAGTTCAA
>JBILNH010000205.1:0-3887 GCA_044375095.1 Crocinitomicaceae bacterium | reverse complement strand
TCCTTCTAGCGCTCCAGCGTGATTTAACAAACTAGTCGCCTGACCAACTAAATCAAGTGCGATATTTGTCATGGCAATATCTTCTTCTAGAATCGGTCCATGACCACACCATTCGGATAGGCGATGACCTAAAATAAGGGAGTCATCTCCCATTCTCAATACGTAATCAACTATACTTTTCATCTGAGTAGATTACATGTGAGAAATGCCATCCGGCACATCGTAAAACGTTGGATGTCTATATATTTTTGAATCAGCCGGTTCGAACAACGCGTCCGCTTCAGTTGGATCGGAAGCGTAAATGTCTTTAGATTCTACCACCCAAATGCTTATTCCTTCGGATCGTCGAGTATACACATCTCTTGCATTTTCAACCGCCATTTGCGCATCAGCAGCGCGCAGACTTCCGACATGTTTATGATTCAATCCCGCTTTACTTCTTATAAACACCTCCCAAAGAGGCCATTCACTGTGTGACATATTTTAAAATTATGCGCGTTTCTGACTTGCCTGTTTTGCTGCATATGCCGCAGCTGCCTCTCTCACCCAAGCACCATTTTCTTTGGCTTTGCGACGAGTATCGATTCTGTCTTTGTTGCAAGGACCATTTCCAGCAACGACTTGCCAAAACTCGTCCCAGTTGATTTCACCGAATTCGTAATGACCGGTTGCTTCATTGAACTTCAAATCTTTATCAGGAATCGTCAATCCAATCATTTCAGCTTGAGGAACAGTTACATCCACAAACTGCTGACGTAATTCATCGTTTGTATGGCGTTTGATTTTCCATTTCACAGATTGCGCTGTGTGTTTCGACTCTGCATCATTTGGACCGAACATCATTAAAGACGGCCACCAAAAACGGTTCAAGGCATCTTGCGCCATTGCTTTTTGCTCAGGTGTTCCTTGTGCCAATTTGGTCATGATTTCGAATCCTTGACGCTGATGAAACGATTCCTCTTTGCATACACGCACCATAGCACGTGCATACGGTCCGTAAGAACAACGGCAAAGCGGAACTTGATTCATGATGGCTGCTCCATCAACCAACCAACCAATCGCACCCATATCGGCCCATGTCAAGGTTGGATAGTTAAAAATGGAAGAGTATTTTGCTTTTCCAGAATGTAAATCGTCGATTGTTTCTTCACGATCAGCACCCAATGTTTCAGCCGCACTATATAAATACAATCCGTGACCAGCTTCGTCTTGAACTTTTGCCAACAACACAGCCTTCCTTCTCAAGTTTGGTGCGCGAGTGATCCAGTTTCCTTCAGGAAGCATTCCCACAATTTCAGAATGCGCGTGTTGAGAAATTTGACGGATCAACGTTTGCCTGTAATCATCCGGCATCCAATCTTTTGGTTCAATTTTGATATCCTTATCGATTTTCTCTTGGAAACGACGTTCCAACTCAGCATAATTGATTTCTTCCATAGCACTAGAACATTGAAAACAAATGTACGTAATTCATCTTAACCTTGTTCAGGTAACAAACAACTTGTTGACATGTTCCAGCAACTTTAAGGAACGTCATTATTCAGGTAATCCTGTTCCTTGCGTTTCTTTACAAACTTGCCGCTGGTAATTGAAAAAATGTCCATAATTACCAGTCCCATAAACTTTACCATCCACCCACGCTTGCTCATGACGAACTTTATTGCGATGTGGTGTCGGAGTTGAAGGATTGACTTGAATCATCATAGAAACGGAAAAATTTGCAGGTAATTTAGCTAGTGGAATTTTCAATCTACGGGCTTCAGGATCGTCATTATTTCTGTTAATAAGTGTAAAACTTTTCACATCTGGACTTCCATTTGGCTGCAAGGGTAAATCTCTCCATTCACCAGCGAAAAGGTAAATATCGTGAAATGCATATCCCGGTCGAGCTGCCACATGTGCATATAAATAAACTCCATCATTAAAAAAGTACGCGGATCCGACTCGATCGTTATTTTCGAAATAAATGCCTTTATAAATCATTTCGCCACAATGATTGACAAATGGAAAACGATTCTCCGAAAAAACCTTTAACTCACTGTTAACCTCACCATTTGAGTGTTCCAATGTCTGTTTTTCGCAAGCGTTTAAAATAAAATAGGCTGCTGTAATTACGGTGGCCAAACCCACAATGACTCCCCATATGGGTTTCTTTTCTTCTTTTCGTCTCATAGAACTATTAATTAGCTTTGAGACTAAATTCTGCTATTTGTAGCGCTGACAAAAAAGACTTCAATCGACTCATTTCATTGTTCAGCGAATTGAATTGATCTCACAACTGTGCGACTGCAACTAAAAAAAGATTTAATTATTTTACTTTCATTTTCCACTTTTTTACTTGATTAAAAAAGTGGAGTAAAAAAATCAAGGCTTTGGATTTTTCTGGGTTCGGGATATTTATACAAACGCAATTCAAATAATAGTCCGAACCCTTTTCTGCACCTTCTGAGTTTCTGTTTTATCGGTGATCCTTTGGCTTCCTCTAAAACTACGAAACTCATTGCGGTTGGAAAACCTAAAAATCCAAGGCCAATATAAAAACACTGACGATTCAACGAATCGCGTTTTGGATTTCAGTTCATTCGAAACTAACTCCGAAAAAATACTTTAATCCAAACTAAGGTCTATATCAAAGAGAATGAATTCACTCAAGCGAATTAACATAGCTGGTGAATGATTACCTTTGTACCGCAAATTAGGCAACATGACACCAAAATTTCATACACTGAAAATAGCCGCTATAACGAGAGAAACTGACGACACGGTCTCGTTGTCATTTGATATTCCAAGTGAGTTAAAAACAGCTTATTCCTATTTATCCGGACAATACCTTACACTTAGAACAACCATTAATGGTGAGGATACACGTCGATCGTATTCACTTTGCTCTGCGCCCTTTGAATCAGAAGTTCGCGTGGCCATCAAACAGGTTGAACATGGAATTTTTTCCACCTACGCTAATCAGTCACTTCATGTAGGTGATGAATTGATGGTCATGACGCCAGCTGGAGGTTTTTTTCATTCACCTGAAATGTCAGCGAAGAAATCCTATGCGCTTTTTGCAGCTGGAAGTGGGATTACACCAGTCATTTCCATTGCTAAATCGGTATTGCATTCGGAACCTGCATCAGACGTTACCCTATTTTATGGAAACAAACAGTTTGGTTCTATTATCTTCAGAGAAGAACTAGAGGCGTTAAAAAACCAATACATTGACCGTTTACGTGTCATTCACATTCTTTCAAGAGAGAGCTTAGGCAACGACATTCAAAAAGGACGAATTGATCGCGAAAAAACGGGGAAATTATTCGACGCTTTTCTAAAAAATCATCCGGTTGATGCGGTTTATATGTGTGGACCTGAGCAAATGATCCTCGCCGTTAAAGACGTCATGGCCGAAAAAGGCGTTGATCCATCAGCTATACATTTTGAATTGTTCACGAGTGGCGCTGCAGCCAAACAGACTAAATCTGTCGATTCAAATGAACCAAAAGTGGAATCCAATGTTACCGTTATACTTGATGGAGATGAATTGGATCTTGCGTTGGACTCTACAGGAGATACCATTTTAGATGCTGCACAAAAAGCAGGAGCTGATTTGCCATTTGCGTGTAAAGGAGGTGTTTGCTGTACATGTAAAGCGAAAATTATAGAAGGAACAGCGCGCATGGATGTCAATTACGCATTGGAAAAAGATGAAGTGGACGCTGGATATATATTGACGTGTCAAGCGCATCCAACAAGTGAAAAATTGGTTGTATCATTTGATGATTAATTATGGGATTATTCGACGTATTCAAAAAAAAATCGCCTGAACACAAAGGGTTTCATTCATTAACCGTTAGTCGCATCGATCGATTAACAAATGAAGCAGTAGCTGTTGTCTT
>JBILNH010000100.1:0-9239 GCA_044375095.1 Crocinitomicaceae bacterium | reverse complement strand
AGAAATCGTTCTCCTCGCGGGTAATGCTTAGATAATTCCACAATATCAGAGCAGGCATTGGTCACGTTACACCTTCCACCACCTGAGACCTTTACCTTGGATAATACTTTTGATGATTTTTCGAAAATCACAACTTGATGAGTTTCCCCAGCTTCTTTAGCAGACAATGCAGCGAAAAATCCTGCAGCTCCCCCTCCAATTACGGCGATTTTCCCCATTCGAATGATTCAGTTACTCTCTGACTTAGATTTTTTCTTTTTCTTACTTGAAGAAGGCAACTCATCGTCTTCGTCTCCTGAACTCGACTCCTGAACACCAAATCGATAAGTTTCAACTCCAAATTCATCGTATCGGTATTCCTCAACGACTTGACCTTTAGCATACCTTGCTTTTCGTTTTGGTTTTCCTTCCGGCCAGTATTCTTCTGACCAACCTTCAGGAATTCCTTTTCTGAATACTTCCTTTAATCGAATAATTCCTCCTTCATAGTATGCAATAAATTCTCCGTCTTTGCTATCCATATTCCAATGTTCAAGGGAGACCAGCGTTCCATCATTAAAAAAATACTTCAATTCACCGTGTTTCTTTCCATTTTTGAAGCTCAAATCTTGAAGCAACAATCCTTCTTTACTATACATCCGATACGCCCCATTCATAAGGCCGTCCTTATATTCTATTGACTTTTCGAGTTTATTATCAGGATAGTAGGATTTCTTAACACCATTCAGTTTACCCACTTTATAAAATTCGTGCCTTGTTGTATCGCCATTTTTAGCAAGGTAAAGCTGAGAACCATCCTTTTGACCTTGAGCGTAATTCATTTCCCAAGCAATCTGGCCCGTACTATCGTAATAGAAATTCCATTTACCTGACTCAAGCCCATTAATATGGTTACGAATAATTTGTGGACAACCAGAAGAATAATAAGTCGTATCAAAACCGTGTTCTTTTCCGTTTACAAACGAAATCCTTCTTTCCAGTAATCCATTGAGGTGGCAGGTTTCACATGTTCCGGTAAATGCCAATCCACTTTTACCACCGAGGATTAGTTTTTTATCCTCATCATAGGTAAGTTTCTCGTTGCAATCGACAACACCTGGTATTTTTCCGCATTGCCAGTCATTTCCTCGTTTAGCCCCTTTTGGTCTTTCATAACATGGTCGCTTAACTCCCAATTCTGTATTTCCTTGCGCAATAAGGTCACCAAAACTAAACAACAGGGCGAAAACAAGAAGTGAAAACTGACGCATAATTAACGGGTTAATGACAGTAAAACGTTTTTCATTTCTTCAGGAAGTTCTATTGTTTGCTGTTTGAGCGCATTATATGCTACCTGAACAGATCGGCCAGTTGCAAAAACCTCTCCTTCAACAGTTAATTCATAACCAAGAGTAAAACTTTTGTTTCCAACAGATTCCGTGAACATAACGATTTCTGGTTCGTGATGTAACAACACTGACTTATGGTAATCAATTTCATTTCTAACCAGGACCATACCAAATGATTGCCAATCCCAATCCCCCCCTAACAATGCCTTGAAATAGTGAATTCTAGCCATTTCAAAATAGGTTAAATAATAGGTGTTATTTACATGGCCAAGAACATCTAAATCGACGAGTCTTACTTGGATTTTAGCAGGTGGAATCCTCATTTATCTAATTTTTCAAATGAAGAATTCTGGCTTTTAAATTCAGGAACAATTTCCTTCATTATCCTTACCATTTCTTCATTTTCTTGTTTTTCGAAAAGGGTTATTAGTTGGTCAATTCTTACAATCTGATCAGCATTTATTTCCCTTACTTTAGCTTTTAATATCTTCGGATGATGCGTCGGTAGTGTGTTTTCATCATTTGCCAATAATTCTTCGTATAATTTCTCTCCTGGCCGTAAACCAATCGTTTTGATTTCAATGTCTTTACCTAATTCTAAACCGCTTAACTGAATCATTTTCTTAGCTAAATCAATGATCTTAACCGACTCCCCCATATCGAAGACAAATATTTCTCCTCCTTCCCCCATAGCACCTGCTTCAAGCACCAACTGACACGCCTCAGGAATCGTCATAAAAAACCGTGTAATCCGCTCATCTGTTAGAGTTATAGGTCCACCCTGTGTGATTTGCTTCTGAAATAACGGGATTACAGATCCATTTGAACCAAGCACATTTCCAAAACGCGTCGTAATGAACTGCGTGTTTGAATGTTGATTAGCTGATTGCGCATACATTTCCGCAATGCGCTTTGATGCACCCATGACGTTCGTTGGATTAACTGCTTTATCCGTAGAAATCATGACCATTTTCTCCACATTGAAAGCATCACATAAATCCACGAGGTGCTTGGTGCCTTTAATATTTGTTAAGACAGCTTCAGAAGGATTATCCTCCATCAAAGGCACATGTTTGTATGCGGCTGCATGAAAAACGACTTGCGGTTTGTAATGGGTAAAAACGCGTTCAAGACGTTCTTTACTTCGTATATCGCCAATTACCACCTCGAATGCTACATTTCGAAAATTCATCAGCAACTCATGCTGCAACTCGTACATTGGTGATTCCGCTTGATCTAATAATACAAGTAATTTTGGATTGTAACCCGCAATTTGATGTGTCAATCCACTTCCGATTGAACCAGCAGCACCTGTAATCAAAACTACTTTGTCATTCAACGAGCTGGCTATCTGTTCTTTATCAAGTACAATTGGTTTTCGACCAAGTAAATCTTCGATATTGATTTGGCCAATCTGTTTGGTTGAAAACTCTCCATTTATCCAACTCGATGGATTCGGAACCTTCTGAACCTTTACCTTATTGGAAAAACACACTTCAACTACTCGCTTTCTATTATCCTCATCCGGATGTTGAATTGCGATGATAACTAACGTGACACCTTCTTCTTTGATTAGCTTCTCCAATTTGGAGGTGTGAAAAATGCCAAGTCCCTCAAGTCTATTGCCAGAAAACTTCACGTTGTCATCAATAAATCCGACGAGTTTATAGGAAAGTTTACGGTCTTTTTCAATGGTTCGTTTAGCAATTAAACCTGAAATTCCTGCGCCATAAACAAGTACACGTTCTTCCAATTGAACAGGTCGGTTTCTCTCTAAATGCCACAATTTGACCATAAACCGAGAGCCAATCATGAAAAGAAAGGCAGTCAGAAATTCCAAAATCAACACTGACGTTGGGAAAAGGAAGACACCATCAAGAAAGAAGTAACGAAACAATCCGCCACCTAAATAAATTGTAGAACACGACAGAACCGCTAAAAAAATACGTCGAACGTCCTCAAGAGAGGTATGTCGAACAAGCCCTTTATGAATTTTAAACCCATAAAAAACCATAAACTTTATCCCTAGATAGAACAAAATAGACTTTGAGAGCACATTCCATTCTTTCTCAATTCTAGCTTGATCAGCCTTAAGATCAAATCGAATCAAATAAGAAAAAGCGAGCGCGAGGATGGAAAAAAAAAGATCCATCACAATAATTGTCCAACGTTTAGGATTGAGTCGAATGTCCATTGCTCACAAATGTAAGAAAAGGAATCCTTAGTACATGCCTCCATTAAGGTTGATCACCTGTCCAGTGATATAACCAGCCTCTTCAGTAATTAACCAATCTATCGCTGAGCAAACCGTTTGTGTTGAACCAAGTCGTCCCATTGGAATTGTTGATACAATTTGTTGTAAACGTTCATCAGGCACATCGGCGATCATTCCGGTTTCGAAATAACCTAATGCCAACGCATTCACTGTAATTCCGTTCACAGCAACTTCTTTAGCTATTGTTTTTGTTAACCCAATTAATCCGGCTTTTGAAGCCGAGTAAGCTGCTGTGCCTATTGCTCCAGTCTGTGCGACAACTGAAGTTATATTGATAATTCTACCGAAACCATTTGTGCGCATAGCAGGTAAAAAGGCTTTGGAGAGAAAAAAGGGTGCATCAAGATTGATCGCCATCGTATACTTCCAATCCTCTGAATTTTGTTTCCAAGATATGGCGCTTTTGGAAATACCTGCGTTGTTAATTAACACATCAATGCGATTCACCTTGGATAACACTTGTTTTTTTACCTCATCACATCCTTCTTCGGAAGATAAATCGCCTTTAACAAGTATAGCATTCTCGCTAGCATGCAATAAATCTACGTTATCATTGGCATGCAACACCAGTTGAATAGTTTCATTCGTTGAAAACCACTTCGTCAATGCCTGCCCCATACCTCCAGAGGCTCCAGTTATAAAAATTACTTTCTTATCCATTTAGTAATCCGTTGTATGATTGTATACCATTTAGGTAATCGATCCCAAGTTAATTTTGTATAATATTCATCACTACCACCTAAATTATGGTTGAAACGTCTCACTCCAGTTGCATTCGAGCCTCCAAAGTCAAAAACATGCTCCTTCGTTATGGTTTCAGAAATGGCGTAGTTCATTGCTGCATACATCGCCCCCTCGTTCTTAGCATGAGCAGTGAATGTTCCCTTCAAATATAGTGATCTGCCTTTTTTGTGCACGATAAATATTCCGCCAACGCATTCACTTCCCGAATGAACTGATATTACTTCCAACAGACCTTTTCCTTTTAATTGGGAAGCAAGGACATCAAGTCGTTGAATACTTCTTTGATTAATTCCAGCAATTTTATTCTTAAGCTCTGAATTAATATGTGTTAGCACATCATCTATTTCCCCGTTGGCGCGGATTTTCATTCCTGAGCGCTCAAATCGTTTCAACATGCGCTTACCTTGATCATTTAGTTTCCAATTTCCTGTTGAAATCTGCTGAAATCGCAGCGTACTTTCGTACGTAAAATTCTGAACTTCACTTCGAAAATTGATGTTTCCGGCGTCAAAATGGTTTTTAATCAAATCGATTGCCTCCTGTTGGGTTAACGCATCTCCAAACCATTCAACATATCTAAAAAATACTGGGGTATACGCTATTCGTTTTCCAAAGCGTTCTATAAATGGAATTGCCATGCCACAGCTGTAGGAGTCGTCAATTATTACTTCCCAGTTCTCGGAAACAGCATCTAGGTAAGCAGACAATGAAAACACCGTTGAATCTTCAGAAGATAAGACTAACGCATCCCATTTGGATTTATCGACTGATTGACTAGATATGAGTTTCACGGCAAGTCATTAAACGATCGAAAAACATACTTCTTGCCTTGGTCCTCTATAAATTGCTGCAATTTTCGGAAGGAATAATTTGTCATACTTTTAGGGTGACCGATAACAACCAAACTAGACCATTTACGTTGCTTATAGTACTTGAAAATTTTAGGTAAAAGCGATGTATAATACCCGTCTGTACTTACATGATTCCATGTCCAACGTGTCAATACGGATCGTTTTCGTCCAGGTTGATCCATGAATTTACCATCGCCGATCATTTTATGCTGAGTTGGAAAAAGTCTTCCCAACACATATAATTTCCAATAAAAAAGAGGACTGTAACGATAAGAAGCTATTGGGAACTCGGTAAATTTTCCGTTTTCTTCTTCCTGACAAACGTCGTTTTCAAAAGTATATGAAGATTTCAACGGCGCATTTCTAAAGTCAAAATAATAATTTCCTGAATGAAAATATCCTCCAGAAAAAACGCTACTATCAATCGTTATCTGGTGTTCTTCAAAAAAGGGTTTCAAGCGATTAAACGGCTGTATGCACCATCCTCCAGCACGAAATGCATGACATGATGACAACCGAAAACCATCCAATTTCGCTTTATACTTTTTAAAAATGGCAGCAATTTCATCATCCGTAAAGTCATTGAGGCGATAAGTATCTTTTGTAGTACACGTCCATTGACCATTCTCAAAAGTTGATCTTTCCCAATGTGGATGAATATGCAATTGTAAGTCGTGCCCTTTTCTCACTAATGTGGTCAATTGATCACAAACAACCGCATAATCTCTGCGCAATTGCGATTCTTTCTCCAAGTATTCTTCCAAACGACAGATGTAACCAACATCAACAAAAAAAGTGTATCGCAAATCATAAGTTTCTGCCAAGTCAATCAATCGGTTGGTGGGTTCAATCATGCACTTCTCGACAGATCCAGAAGAAGCGCCGAAAAACAACTCGTAATCAAATGTGAGGTAAATATTCACCTTACAAAGGTAGAATTTTTGTTGTTCCTATTTCTGTGCTAATTCATCACAAAAAAGTACCTTCGAAAAATGGAAATAGAACGTAAATTTCTGGTTAACATCGAAGAGTGGAAACGTATGGCTAAACCGAAAGGGAAAGAGATTATACAAGCATACTTAACCAATGAAATTGAAAAATCAATCCGAATTCGAGTAAAGGATGATCAGGCATTCATTACCGTGAAAGGAAAACAAAGAGGAATCAGCAGGCATGAGTTTGAATACGAAATCCCCGTTTCTGATGCGACGGAAATGATAAGCCTTTTTGCCGATAGCACAATAGAAAAAGTACGTTATGAAATTCCATCAAATCAGCATGTTTGGGAGGTGGATGTGTTCAAAGGAAAGTTAACAGGACTTGTTCTAGCTGAGATCGAATTAACCAATGAAAATGACCTATTCGATCTTCCTAATTGGGTTGGTCAAGAAGTTTCAACAGATCCGACCTACCTGAATGCCAATCTTATTCACCTCGATAAATGGGAAAAAGTAGATTAACTACTCAGCCATGAGGTCAAGAAACAAGTCATCTGTATTCACAAACAACAATTGAATTGGCGTAATACTAAGCTGAGCATTTCGATTAATGAGTTTGATAAACCGTTTACTTTGTCTTCCCATCATGCGATTCCAAAAAACAACGATGGTCGTATCCGATTGAATAAAATCTTGTGCTTCTTCTAATGGTTTTGCAAAAGCAGCTAATTGAGTAAATGGCAACAAACTATCCTCAGGTGCTTGAGGTAACGGCGGAAATTGATTCAATCCACCGAATCTGTTCCATTTTAGGTTTGGGAATCCACCTGCATAACAGTTTACGTAGTATCGAAAAAGTTGTCCATTGGCATCAAAATACATTGCCTGTAGCGGCTGACTATGTTTTTTTACCTCTCGATGTTTGGCAGTGTCTACCTTTGCTAAATAGGACCAATAGCTTGTGTCAATGCTGTAGAGTTGTTGTAAAGGTATTCCTTGATGGCGCGCTTCTTTCTTGAGTTGTTCGTTGGTGAGTTGATTAGGGTTTTTCATGCCGTACAATCCCAAAAAGACAGACGTGCAACTTGTCAGCAAAGACACTAAAACAAGAGCCAAAATGAAACTGGCTTTACACATCTGTGCGTAAATCGCTTTTCTCTGCATCAAAAACTGTAGTTCCAGCCTCAATTTCAAACCACGTTAAGAAAAGTTCAATCGTTCGATTTTGGGGCCAGGTTGATTCATCTTCATTCACTAACTCAAGTTCCTGTTCGAACATCGCTTTAAAATGCCGCTCAATGATCGGTTCAATATCAAAAAAATCTTCTTCGATAAGGTAAATCGATGGCTCAGGGTTATCATCACTAGTAAATGCAATTCCTTGACTATTCAAATTTGCCCAAGATAAAAATGCTTCTGTTGGTCGGACGATTAAAAAACCTCTGTTGACTAATTTCATTTCAATAGTATTGGTGAGAATTCTAATTCTTTAACTGCAAACCAGGTTGCTTTACCGCTATTCTTTTGCTCAATAACCAAACGCCAATCTTTTCGGTTGGCATAGGATTCAAAATAGGTAAGCCAATCCTCCTTTTTAAGCGGTTGATTCGAACTTATGTAGGTTATGGACGTATCAGACATGAATAATAACATTCCTTTTCGTTGCATAGAAACAGCTTCACCTAATCGAACTGATTTGCATTTCGTTCCAAAACAATCTAACCAATTATAAAGTGCATTCTTTGTGTAGACGGAATCTTTGTAGGACCAATGAATATATGTCAAGGAATCCTTTTTAAAACCCATTTTATAACCAAAAGATGATTTTGGAGAAAGTCGTTGCGGCAATAAATCAATTTCAACTTGACAAATATCATTCACAGGCAACTTCAATTCAGAAAGCAACGCCGTATCTAAATAGCCCCTTAACGTATCCGGCAATTTTTCAGACAGGCTATCCTTAATTCTCTCCTTGGCATGCGGGGTAACATCACCCATATCAATTACGTCATCGTTTTTTGACTCTCCGCAGGATAACATTACAGAGACGAATAGTAGCAAGAGGAAAAATAGTTTCATATCGAAAGATTTTCAATAACACTAATTACATTTTTGATATCCTCTGAAGTGGAATTCAAATGCGTAACCATTCGCAACATTCCCTCTCCAAAAGGCATAATAAGAATTCCTTTTTCTTTCAACTGGTGAATGATTTTATCCCGATCATCCGAATTATTCAAAATAGCCACAACAATATTCGTTTGAACAGGGAGCACTTCTTTTACCCATGACTGTTGATTTAATGAATTCTCCAACAGACGCGCATGCTCATGATCAACTTTCAACCGTTCCACATGGTGTTTCATTGCATATAATCCACCTGCAGCAATAATACCTGCTTGGCGCATTCCTCCGCCAAATACTTTACGAATACGACGGGCCTTTCGAATAAATTCACTCGATCCTATAAGTAAAGATCCTATCGGTGCGCCCAAGCCTTTTGATAGGCACAACGAGATAGAATCAAATTGACTCGCATATACTTTGGGATCAATTCCCGTTTCCACCAAGGCATTCATTAAGCGAGCTCCGTCAAGGTGAAGTGGGACCTTCCAAGTTTCACTTAATGCCTTTATGCGTTTAATTTCATCAAAATCATAAATTGCACCCCCTCCCCTGTTCGCTGTATCCTCTATGCTAATTAATTGTGTGAGCGGAAAATGAACATCATCTGGATTATTCATCCATTTGGAAATGTCTACCGCATTTAATCGTCCACGATCACCTTGAAGCAATCGAACTGAAGCTCCGGCATTACGGGCAATCCCTCCACCTTCGTATTTGTAGATATGGCTTTCCTCATGACAAATCACTTCTCCACCAGGCTGCAAATGCACGCACATGGCAATTTGATTCGTTTGTGTTCCAGAGGAACAAAAAAGTGCGGCATCTTTTCCGAAATAATCTGCTGCAAAGCGCTGTAGCTCATTAACAGTAGGGTCCTCACCAAACACATCATCTCCTACTTCTGCCTGAAACATAAATTCACGCATCTCTTTTGTAGGTTGCGTAACGGTATCGCTTCGTAAATCGATCATTCTTT
>JBILNH010000153.1:0-5812 GCA_044375095.1 Crocinitomicaceae bacterium | reverse complement strand
ACGTGAAATTAATCCGAAGTCTTTAATTTCGGTGTGATTTAAACACTTTTTATGTACGAATTTCAACTTTTACTGGTTGCTCTCACCGTAATTGGCGGTTCTATTTTAACTTTTTTCAGTGGTTTCGGTCTTGGTACGTTGATGCTACCGGTAATGGCACTGTTTTTTCCTGTTGATCTCGCAGTTATCGCTACAGCTATTGTTCATTTGGCCAATAATCTTTTCAAATTCGGATTGGTTTATAAGCATATTCATTTTCACACACTCTGGCGATTTGGCCTTCCAGCAATCGTTAGTGCTTTTTTTGGAGCTTACCTTCTGCGATTAACAGGACAATTACCAACTATTGCAGATTATACGCTTAACGGAAAAATATTTTCAATTTCTGCACTTAAAGTAGTTATCGGATTGGTGATGATTTCCTTTGCAGTAATTGAACTTTCCAAGCGATTTTCGAAATGGCAAGTTTCCCAAAAATATTTACCAGTAGGCGGAATCATTAGTGGATTTTTTGGCGGTTTATCTGGACATCAAGGCGCATTTAGGGCAGCCTTTTTAGCCAAAGCAGGATTGACAAAAGACCAATTTGTAGGCACGTCCAATGCCATTGCTATTTTAATTGATATTTCACGACTTTCAACCTATTTTACTAGCTTTTATTTGCTGACAAACGAGTTGAAGGATCCCGTCATTTATGTTGCCATAATTGCTGCTTTTTTAGGGACAATAATTGGACAACGATTGATGAAAAAAGTCACGTTAACGTTCATTCAACGAACAGTTGCGATTCTTTTAATCACCATGGGTACCTTACTTATTGCTGGAATTCTGTAGTAAATCCGAACGTTTAAAAACCGTAAGAATACGTTCAAATTCGGAATGAAATTGCGCCAAAATCTCCAACCGATTTCCAGTAATTGGATGTAAAAAAGCTAAGGTGGAAGCATGCAGTAGCATATCATTTAATTCCCATTTTTCCAGGAATAACTTGTTTTGTTTATTGCATCCGTATGGGCGATCACCAATAATCGGATGGTAAATATGAGCAAAATGTTTACGAAGCTGATGCATTCTTCCTGTGGTAGGACGAGCTTCAACTAGACAATACCTTGATGTCTCGTGCTTCCCAAAAGGAACCTGAAGTTCGAACTTTTCCAACACATTAAACGCAGTAATTGCCTCTTGCGATTTTCCTGACGCATTGACCAATGGGTAATTAATACAGCCGCTTTCAGGTGCAAATCCCCTCAATAAAGCCAAATACTTTTTATCCACCTCACCGCGCATGAACTGCTGCTGAAGTAAGCTATTCAGCTCAGGGGTAAATGCAAATAAAAGTACCCCACTTGTTTTTCGATCTAATCTATGTACAGGATAAACGATTTTTCCAAGTTGATCTCTAAGTTTTTGAAGCGCAAACTCACGCGCATCACGTGCTAAGGATGATTGATGAACGAGCAGACCATGTGGCTTATTGACGGCAACCAAATAGTCATCTTGGTAAAGGATTTCCAGCATTAATTCAATTTTCTCGCAATCATTAGTCCATCACGAATGGGTAACAAAACCTCCTGAACACGCGGATCATTATGAATTTTGACATTGTAATCGGCTAAAATTTTTGTTTCCCGATCCAACGTTTCATAGGGTTGAAGTACTTTTCCTGACCACAACACATTATCGGCAATAATGTAGCCTCCAGGACGAACTTTATCAAAAATCAAATCGTAATACACACAATAATTTTTCTTATCGGCATCTATGAAAACAAGATCAAATTGTTCATCTAATGCAGGAATGATTTCAACAGCGTCTCCAATCATTGGGAAAACTCGGTCACTCATACCCGCTTCATCAATGAATTGCCTTACCATTTCATCTAATTCTTCATTCACGTCAATTGTAATTACCTTGCCATTTTCAGCTAATCCTTCGGCAAAACAAAGGGCAGAATAACCAGTATACGTGCCAATTTCCAAAACATTTTTCGGGCGAATCATGTATGACAACATGGAAAGTACACGTCCTTGAAAATGTCCACTTAACATACGTGGCTGTAATACGTTCAAGTGGGTTCTTCGATTCAATTTCTTCAGAACTTCTGGCTCAATTTCGCTGTGATCACACACGTATTTATCCAATTCCGGGTCAATAAATTCCATTGTTTTTTTGTGTAAAGATCTCAAAAATACGCTTGACTGTGCCAGAATTTAGCGACTTTTGAACCGTGAAAACGACAAACATAGAAGGGTATTTCGCAATCGGCGTCTACAGAGGCAAGAACGAACACAACATCGGAACTCTTTGGCGATCGGCCTATATTCTAGGGGCATCATACGTTTTTACAGTTGAAAAAAGGTACAAAAAGCAAAGTTCAGATGTGCTGAAAACATGGGCAAGAATTCCGCTTTTTCACTACGATAATTTTGATGCATTGATGGAAAACATTCCTTATGACTGTCGAATAATTGGTGTGGAAATGACTGAGAATGCCGAATTTCTAACTGATTTCGAACATCCAAAACGGGCAATATACCTTCTTGGTGCCGAAGACGAAGGTTTGCCAAAGGAAATTCTTGAAAGGTGTCATTTTACGGTTAAACTACCGGGTAACAATTCGCTGAACGTTGCTATAGCTGGAAGTATTGTAGCTCATGACAGGGCGGCAAAATTACCTTCGACACTTCCTGTTTACCACAAAGAATAATCGCTTATTTTTTCTCGATCAACTGATTAACAGCTTTGTTATATTGGAACATCCAATTGTAAATTTCATCGGTCCGAAACGCTTTTTCCAAATCACCATGATCGGCGCCTTCTAGGACAGTGAACCTTAGTTTATCCCCTCCATTACATTGGCGTATGGCTTTTACTATTTTTTCAGATTCTGATAATGGAACGGCAGTGTCCCTGTTGCCATGCTGAATCCACAATGGAACCTGCGCGAGATCACAACCATCATTGGGATTACCACCGCCACACAACGCAACAGCCGCAGTAACAATCTCAGGGTAAGCTCCAGCAAAATGCAGTGTTCCATATCCTCCGAGACTCATACCTACAACATAAACCCGGTTGGTGTCTGTTTTATAATTCTGCTGAACGTATTCAAGCACATTTTTAATTTTTTTCGGATCCCATGATTTACCAGATGGAACTTGAGGAGCAATGACAATCGCAGGGAATTTTCTTCCCTTATCGATTTCCTTTACCACGCCATAACGTCGAACAAGATTCAAATCAGAACCTGAAAGACTGCGACCATGAAGGAATATCATTATCGGTGGATTGTTATTTAGTATACTATCATTCGGCAATGTCAACCAAAAATTATAGTCTGATTTCCCTTTAATGGCCTGTGGCTGGGCACTTGCTATTGCAGACAATAAAAGGAAAGAACAAAAGAGAATGCGATTTTTCATAGGGGGCCAAAGTTAAGTCAACTTTGGCTGGCTTACTGTTAAAAAAATGCTAATCTTATGAAAAC
This sequence comes from Crocinitomicaceae bacterium, assembly GCA_044375095.1. GTDB lineage: Bacteria > Bacteroidota > Bacteroidia > Flavobacteriales_D > Crocinitomicaceae > M0103. The sequence continues at coordinate 2,325 of JBILNH010000153.1, read as the reverse complement.
CAAATGTCAGTGACAACTTGTTTCCCAGCATAAGCATTCATTCGATCAATGATAATTTGTTTTCCGTGTAGCAATTCCTCCCGCATTACTGAGGATTCAATTTCCAAATACAAACGAGTTTGTTGAATGCGAATAGATTTTGTGCGATTAGCAACAGCAGGCCCCATTAATTCTGGCCAAGCAGCAACCACATCCAGTTCCTTCATTTTATTGTCTAACCTGTAAGCTTTGAGTAAGCGTTGAATGGCCTCACCTAAAGTGGTTTGATTCTTATCTCTTTTGTATTCGTTCATCTCACTTCAGGTTTATCTTTCCATCCGAAACTTCAAAAAATCGGGTTTCAACGTCAATTGATTCGAAAACGGCTCGTAAGCGTCGCTCATCTGTATCTGTTACAATCACCTGTCCAAAATAATGATCTGAAACCAAGGCCATTAAATTTTGAACACGATCGTTGTCTAATTTATCAAAAATATCGTCCAGTAACAATACCGGATCAACACTTAGGTAACGCTTCAACCACTCGTATTGGGCTAAACGTAATGCAATAATAACCGACTTCTGTTGACCTTGTGAGCCAAATTTCTTCACGGGGTGACTTTGTATCGTAAAAAGTAAATCGTCTTTATGTATGCCGACAGTAGTAAACTGAGCAAAGGCATCCTTTTTTTCGGCTTCTTGAATTAAATCTGAAAAATTCCCCTCATTCAATTGCGATCGGTACTCTAAGCCAATAAAATCATCCTGCTTCGCAATAGTCGCATAACGCTCCTGAAAAAATGGTACAAATTCGGTAACAAAATCTGTTCTCTTTTGATGAATTCTATTGCCTAAATCTACCAATTGTTCATTCCAAACCTCAATTGACTCTCTATCAAATAGCCGGTGCTCGAACATGTTTTTCAAAAGCGCGTTACGCTGATCAAGGACCTTTGCATACCGTTGTATATCATCCAAATAAGCCCTGTCAAATTGAGATATAATACCGTCCATCCACTTTCGACGGAGTTCACTACCTTCTGAAATGAGGTCCCTATCATAAGGCGAAATCATCACAACGGGAAACTGTCCGATGTGATCTGCCAGTTTTTCGTATTCTTTTTTATTTCGTTTGAATACTTTCTTAGCTCCCTGCTTTACAGCACAGTGAATAGACACAGATTGCTCTTTTTTGGACCAATGGCCAAGAATTGAAAAATATGGCTGTCCAAAACGGATGTTTTGACGATCCAACACATTCATGTATGACTTACACAAGCTCAAATAATGCACAGCGTCTAGAATATTTGTTTTACCAGAACCGTTTTTTCCGAAAAAACAATTGATTTGAGGAGAAAACTCTACGAATGCCTCTTCGTAGTTTTTAAATTGAGAAAGATGTAAATTCTCCAAAAACATAGAAAACAAAAGTAGCTGAATTCTATCGGAATCCATGGTGATCTGCAAGAAAAAATGGAATAAAAATCAACCGAATAACTTGATACTCGTTAACCCTGCATATTTCAAAAAAAAAACTATTTTTGCAACGCTAAAAATGCGATTATGTTAGAAAATTTTTCATTCCAACAACTTAAAAAACAATTTGAATCAAACAAAAACACCCGTTTAGTTACCTACATCGTTGGTGGTGTATTGATTCTTATTTTAGGTTACTTCCTTTATCTTCAATTTATATGGAAACCAGCAAACGAGAAATCAAAAGATGCATATTGGGTGGGATTAAACTATGCGGCAAAAGATTCTACGAATCAAGCCATTGATGAACTGAAGCCCGTAGTTAAAAAATACGATGGAAAAATTGGAGGTGAAAATGCTCAGTTTGTTCTTGCGCGTCAATACATGGCGAAAGGTGAATTCAAAAAAGCCTTGGAAGAATTAGAAGGAGTAAATGTTGAAGACACATATGTAGCAGCAATGGTCGTAGGTTTACAAGGTGACTGCCATAGCGAGATGAAAAATTACAAAAAAGCGTTAGAAAGTTACCTCGACGCAGCTGCAGCAAGTGAAAATGAAATGACAACACCTATGTACTTATTCAAAGCTGGACTTTGCGCTGAAAAAGAAAAAGATTTTGAAAAAGCTACGGAGTGTTACCAGAAAATTAAAGATGATTACTCTTCTTATGCAAGTCAAAAAGTAATTGACAAGTACTTAACAAGAGCTTCAAATAAAATTGCGAAATAAATATGGCGACAGCCGGACGAAATTTATCTCATTTTAAAAAGGAAGAAGTTCCAAATGGTGCCGATTTTAGAATCGGCATTGTTGTTTCTGAATGGAATGAAACCATAACCTCGAATTTATTAAATGGTGCCATCGAAGCAC
>JBILNH010000160.1:0-5657 GCA_044375095.1 Crocinitomicaceae bacterium | reverse complement strand
TCTTGACCAAAAACAACAATCGGTTTTCCTGTTCGCAACAATTCGAACAATTTACCCGGAATTCTGCCTTTGGCGTTTGACGCTTTATTTATTGGAAGCAAAAGAAGGCTCGATGCTTCATATAATTTCAGTACTTCTTGCCTTGAAATCATTCCAACGTATTTCGTTACCCTCGCCAAGCCGTTTTCTTCAATCGTTTTTCGGACAGAATAATCAACCTCTCCAGCAAGCTGGATTTGGACTTTAGCTGCTAAATCGGGGTGTTGTTCTATAAGTTTACCTAACGACTCAAAGAACCCAATTGGATTTCTGTCTGAGCCAAGTAATCCCGCATGTACAATCGTGAATACCTCGTTTTTTACAGGTTGAAATCCGACAAAATCAGCTTCGTCATACCCGTAATAAAGCACATCGACGTTTTTTGCACCGATGGATTCAAGATCGGCTTTCCAAGTTGGGCTGGCGATTGTTATTTTTTTAGCAGTGTGGAAGACTTCTTGCTCCAATGCTTTGTGTTTTTTGTCGGCACGCTTTCCGATATACAAGTCCGCATAATAATCAACTTGCGTCCAAGGATCTTGAAAATCAGCTATCCAGGGAATTCCGAATCGTTGCGACAGTCGCATGCCGATAACGGTATTGGTGTGAGGTGGACCATCAGTAAATATAGCATCAACAGGATTGTTTTTAAGGTAATCGCTCAAATAGGCAACCGATGGTTTGATCCACATGAAACGGGCATCAGGAATAAAAAAGTTTCCTCTAACCCACATTCCGAGTTTATCGATAATAGTTTTCTTACGAGAGGAATTCGCTGTTATATTTTGAAGCGGTGCGTCCTTTTTTCTTCCTGAAAAAAACTTGAACGCATTAATGGGTTCAGTAATGGGTACTTTGTGGATTTCCAGACCTTCCGGAATATCTTTGTCGTTGGTGAAATCCAGGTACTGATAGGCTGCGTTTTCTGCGGTAAAAATAATGGGCTCCCAACCGAAATCTCTGAGGTACTTAGCAATTTTTAAACAGCGCAACACGGTTATTCCACCCGATGGCGGCCAATGGTATGTTATAATCAATACGCGCTTCAATTCTACTTTGTTTACAGCACAAACATACGCATTATCCCTAGTTTGATCGGAATTCTGAGCGATATTCAATGGCCTAAATGGTTGAATTTAAATAGTGCAACAACATTGACTATATTTGCCTAACAGATGGGAATTGTCCAAAAAGATGCGTTTCGAACCATGCTGATTTCTTATGTGGGAATCGCGTTGGGGTATGTGAATAAAGGATTGTTATTCCTTATCATCCTTTCCACCGAGCAGATTGGTTTGATTAATTTACTTGTTACAGTCGGTACCTTGTTCGCTCAATTCGCCAATCTCGGAACGGTCTATTCAACCTGGAAATTCTTTCCATACTTCAAAAATGAGGAGAACAAACACCACGGATTTTTACCGTTCATTTTACGTATCGTTTGGATTGGTATCTTTCTTTGTACACTAACGTTTGTTCTTTTTAGACCGGAAGTTCAAGCCCTTTACGGTGAACGATCATCCGCCTTTACCGACTATTACTTTATGGTATTGCCAATTGGAATTTCAACTGTCTTGTACCTCGTTGTAGAAATTTATTTGCGCGCATTGTATAAAAATACGTTAGCCGTTTTTGCATTGGAAATTGGCTTGCGTGTCGCACTAACAATTCTACTTGCCTTGCTCTTTTTCAAAGTCATTGATTTTCATTGGTTTGTCATTTTACAGAGCTTCAGTTACCTCATTCCAGTGACTATTCTTGCGGTTTACCTCATTAAATTAGGTGAGTTTAATATATCGTGGAAAACGGTCGATATTTCTAATCGTTTCAGAAAAATCATTCGAAATTTCTCTGCGTTTAATTACATCAATACCTTAGGAATTGTCTTCGTACATTCACTTGATGTCATGATGATAGCCTACTATTTAGGATTGGAAGCGACAGGTGTCTACACGACAGTCGTGTTCCTTGCATCCGCGCTTCAAGTGCCATACAAGTCGGTTTTGCGTGTCAGCTCGCCTCTTGTTGCTGATCATTGGAAGCGACGTGAAATGGATAAAATGCAGCAGTTGTATACCAAAGTCAGTTCGGTTGCCCTTGTAATCGGTTTGGCGCCATTTCTCGTCATTTGGTTAAATATCGATTTCCTGTTTAGTTTCCTTAAACCCGAATTTCTACCTGGAATTTGGGTGTTTTTCTTTTTAATGATGGGACGATTGCTCGATATGTATTTTGGTATTAACGGTTCTATATTCGTCACCTCTAAAAAGTACAAATACGACATCGTTTTCACACTACTTTTAATTGGGATTGTCTACGGGTTAAACACGGTGTTCATTCCGAAATGGGGAATCGCAGGCGCGGCAATTTCAACGTCATTGTCACTGATTGTGTATAATGTCGGCAGATTGATTTTTGTCTGGAAGGCATATAATCTGCAACCGTTCGCTTGGAGTCAATTCAAGGTGATTGGCCTTGCGCTGGTTACTCTTTTCGCTGGAATGTGGGTTTCCGATACACTTAATCTTGGCACCTGGATAGATGTAATTGTTCAACTTTCAATAGTTGGCCTACTTTTCATCTTGCCAATCCTGATTTTTCAATTAGATCCGGAAATTTCAAACTACTTGATGAAGCTTAAAAAGCGATTCGTTTCGCAATAAATCAAGTCATTTTCGATCGAACAACTTCTAGTGCCGCTTTAATCCCAGAAGGATTTTTTCCACCCGCTGTAGCGAAGAACGGTTGCCCACCGCCGCCACCTTGAATGTGTGATGCCGCTTCTCTAATCAATTGACCTGCGTTGAACGAGTGTTCATTCACTAAACTATCTGAAGCAATAATACTCAAAGTACATTTATCGCCTTCAACACCACCAATCACTCCCACAAAACGATCGTGTTCTCCTTTCAACTGAAATAGAATGTCTTTGATTGAGTTCGCATCCAGATCCACTTGCGCTGCAAGAAAATCGATCCCATTCACCTGTTCAATGGATTGTTTCAATGCATGTTTGACTTGAATCGCTTTTTCTTTGGTCAACGCCTCGGCTTCTTTTTGAAGTTGCTGATTGCGGGAAATTAGGTCTTCCACAGCTTTGATGACATCCTTTGGATTTTTAAGCAATCCATATACTGTGTCAAATTGTGAAGCCTTTGTAGTATAGTAATCCTCGGCTACATTTCCGCTGATTGCTTCAATTCTTCTTACTCCCGCAGCTACAGCAGATTCAGAGGTTATTTTAAATAAGCCGATTTGTCCGGTAGAGTGTACGTGAGTTCCCCCACATAGTTCAACTGAGTCACCAAATTGAATGACACGAACGGAATCGCCGTATTTTTCCCCAAATAAGGCCATTGCCCCCATGCGTTGCGCCGTTTCCATTGAGGCATTTCGAAGTTCGTTCAATTGGATATTGGACTTAATCGCACGGTTAACTTTTTCTTCAATTTGAGCCAATTCTTCATCCGTGACTTTAGAAAAGTGCGAAAAATCAAACCGCAGGTAATTTGGATTAACCAATGATCCTTTCTGCTCCACGTGTTCTCCAAGTACGCTTCTTAAGGCATGATGAAGTAGGTGAGTGGCCGAGTGATTTCCGGCTGAAGCCAATCGGTTAGGTCTATTCACTTCGGCATGGTAAGACATTTCCAATGCTTCAGGTAACTTCTCCGTTAAATGAATAATTAGGTTGTTTTCTTTCTTTGTATCGATAATTGCAATTGATCCTTGATCTCCAATCAAAATTCCGTTGTCACCTACTTGACCTCCACCTTCAGGGTAGAATGGCGTTTTGTTCAATACCAGTTGGAAAAACGTTTTTTGTTTTTGCGCCACTTTTCGGTATTTAACAATCGATACTTCGGTATTTAATTCGTCATATCCTACAAATTCTACAGCTTGATCAGCTTGAATAGTCACCCAATCATCCGTTTCGATTGCGGTTGCCGCTCGCGAACGGTCTTTTTGCTTTTGAAGTTCTTGATTGAATGCTTCTTCATCCAAGCCTATTTCATTCTCTCTTGCAATCAGTGAAGTCAAGTCCAATGGGAATCCATATGTGTCATAAAGCTCAAAAACCTCTTTTCCATCAATTACCTCTTTACCGTCTTTTTTAGTTTGAGTGATAATGTGATCGATGCGCTTTAATCCCTGTTCCAATGTTCTGAAGAAGCTTAATTCTTCCTCTCGAATGACTTTTTGAATCAACTCACGTTGTGTAATGAGCTCAGTGAACGGATCTCCCATGACTTCACCGAGGACAATAGAAAGATCAGCCAAGAAAGGTTCTTTTAATCCGAGAGTTTGGTAACCGTAACGTACTGCCCGACGAAGAATACGGCGAATCACATAACCCGCTCCGTTATTGGAAGGCAACTGACCGTCAGCAATTGAAAATGCAATCGCGCGAACGTGATCAGCAATTACCCGCAACGCGATATCGGTTGTTTCGTTCACTCCGTACGTTACATGAGAAACCTTCTCCATGTGTTGAATTAAGGTTTGGAAAAGATCCGTATCGTAATTGGATGTCTTGCCTTGCAATGCCATTGCTAGACGTTCCAGTCCCATTCCTGTATCTACATGCGTTTCGGGAAGTGGCTCAAGTGATCCGTCAGCTTTACGGTTGAATTGCATAAAGACATTGTTCCAAATTTCAATCACTTGAGGATGATCAAAATTGACCAAGGATTTTCCATCAATTAACTCACGTTCCTTTTTAGATCGTAAATCGACATGAATCTCCGTACAAGGTCCGCATGGTCCTGTGTCACCCATTTCCCAGAAATTATCTTTCTTAGAAGCGAGGATAATTCGATCGTGATCGATAAGCTTTTTCCAAATGTCAATACTCTCATTGTCCGTCGGAACGTTGTCTTTTGAATCTCCTTCGAATACAGTGACGTACAGTCGGTCTTTTGGGATTTTGTATACTTCCGTAAGTAATTCCCACGCCCATTCAATTGCCTCTTTTTTGAAATAATCACCAAACGACCAATTACCGAGCATTTCAAACATGGTGTGGTGGTAGGTGTCGACACCAACTTCTTCTAAGTCATTGTGTTTTCCTGAAACGCGCAAGCATTTTTGTGAGTTGGCTACGCGACGGTTTTTCGGAACGGCATTTCCAAGGAAGAAATCCTTGAATTGATTCATACCGGCATTGGTGAACATGAGTGTCGGGTCATTTTTGACGACCATTGGCGCAGAGGAAACAATATCGTGTCCTTTTGAAGCAAAAAAGTCAAAAAACTGTTTACGAATGTCAGTAATCTTCATTTGGAATCGTTTTTTCGGGGCAAAGGTAGCAGAACGAGCTGAATTATCAATAGCGCAGATCGAGATGCTGTTTTCTGTCTAAAACTAACAGAAAAGTTTTCATAGATATGAAAGAACTATGTTTTGAATAAAGTCATGAATGAAAACCATAGGAAAAAATGGATTAATCTGCTGAAATCAACTAATTTTGTGTCAACAATTTCATATGAAAATAGTATTCTTTTCTCTCGTACTTTTCTTTTTTTGGATGTTGGATTCATGGAAAACAATCGTTACTAATGAAGTTCATCCAGCTGAGTCAACTAAAACTTTTCAGCCAGCAATAGATTCCCTGATTA
>JBILNH010000091.1:0-9666 GCA_044375095.1 Crocinitomicaceae bacterium | reverse complement strand
GTTCTAATTACCCTTCGGAAGCATATCTACCGCCGAAAAACACCAACCTGTTAGATCCCGTCGCATCATTTATTCAATCTGCTGATGTGGCTTTTGGCAATCTAGAAGGAACTGTCCTAGATAAAGGAGGAGCTGTCAAAAGCTGCTCTGATCCTTCAAAGTGTTACGCTTTTCGTCAACCCACGTATTTTGTTGATCAATTGAAAGCTGCTGGATTTGATTTCTTGTCCGTGGCAAATAACCACATGGGTGACTTCGGTGATGAAGGTCGCGTGAACACGCAACGTGTATTAAAAGCAGCTGGAATTCGTTACGCCGGATTAGAGGCTTGTCCGTGGGACACACTAACCGTCAAAGGAGTCAAAATTGGAATGGTAGCTGTAGCGCCTAATAACGGGTGTATCAAAATCAATGAGTATGCACGCATAAAAGAGTTGATTCGAAAACTGAATGGCATGTGTGAAATAGTCATCTTGTCTTTTCACGGAGGAGCTGAAGGTTCTAGTCGAACACACATTACGCGCCAGACTGAGATGTTCTACGGTGAAAATAGAGGAAATGTATATGAAATGGCAAGAATAGCCATCGATGCGGGTGCCGACGTTGTATTGGGTCATGGTCCACATGTGACTCGGGCAATTGATTGTTACAAGGGTCGCTTTATTACATACTCCATGGGGAATTTCTGTACCTACCGACAATTCAATTTGAAAGGTGTTAGTGGTATGGCGCCTCTTTTTGAATTGACACTCCGCAAAGACGGATCAATTAAAAGTGGTAAAGTCATCTCAATCAAACAACTTGGTGAAGGTGGACCAGTAATCGATAGCGTGAATGGCGCTTGGGAACAAATTATGTCACTCACAAAAGCTGATTTACCCGAACTTGCAGTTCAATTCAACGCTGATCAAACGTTTTACTTTAAGTAAGCACGTATATGTCAGTCAATCTGACAAATCGACATGATTTTTCGCGCTATTTTTCCTAGTTTCTGACAGTTTGGTTTCAATTTGTCATTGAGATTGCAGTGGCATAAATCTTGAAAAATGGCTGTTCGTTAACCAGCGATTTAAAAACAGCATATGGGAAAAATAATAGGAATAGACTTAGGAACGACGAATTCGTGTGTTTCTGTCATGGAAGGGAATGAGCCGGTGGTGATTGCCAATTCCGAAGGAAAAAGAACAACGCCATCTGTAGTGGCATTTGTAGAAGGGGGTGAGCGTAAGGTAGGAGATCCGGCGAAACGTCAGGCGATTACCAATCCAACGAAGACCATCTCTTCGATCAAGCGTTTCATGGGATCGTCTTTTGATGAGACCAAAAAAGAAGGTGAGCGCGTTCCATACGAAGTAGTAAAAGGCGATAACAATACACCGCGCGTAAAAATAGACGATCGTTTATATTCTCCGCAAGAAATTTCAGCGATGATTCTTCAGAAAATGAAGAAAACAGCTGAGGATTATTTAGGTCAAGAAGTTACAGAGGCAGTTGTAACTGTTCCAGCATATTTTAACGACGCTCAACGTCAAGCAACGAAAGAAGCAGGAGAGATTGCTGGATTAACTATCAAGCGAATCATTAACGAGCCTACAGCTGCAGCTTTGGCTTATGGATTGGATAAAAAAGGTATCGACCAAAAACTAGTCGTATTCGATTTCGGTGGAGGAACACATGACGTTTCGGTCCTTGAATTGGGCGATGGCGTTTTTGAAGTATTGGCAACCGATGGCGACACACACCTTGGAGGAGATGACGTGGATGAAGCCATCATTCAGTGGTTGGCTGATGAGTTTAAAGCAGACGAAGGATTAGACCTTCGTAAAGATCCAATGGCGTTACAGCGTTTAAAAGAAGCTGCTGAGAAGGCGAAGATCGAATTGTCATCAACGACTTCAACAGAGATCAACTTACCATACATCATGCCGGTAAACGGTATTCCAAAGCACTTGGTTCGCACGTTACAGCGTTCTAAATTTGAGCAATTAATTTCGAGTATAGTAGAGCGTACAATTGCACCTTGTCGTTCGGCATTGCAAAACGCAGGATTATCTACAAGTGATATCGATGAAGTTATCCTTGTTGGGGGATCTACGCGTATTCCGATCATTCAAGATGCCGTTCAACGTTTCTTTGGTAAAGCACCGTCTAAAGGTGTGAATCCTGACGAGGTAGTGGCCGTTGGTGCGGCTATTCAAGGTGGTGTGTTAACTGGAGAGGTTAAAGATGTATTGCTTCTTGATGTTATTCCACTTTCATTGGGAATTGAAACAATGGGTGGTGTGTTTACGAAACTGATTGATGCAAATACGACGATTCCTACGAAGAAATCGGAAGTGTTCTCTACAGCAGCGGATAATCAACCTTCTGTTGATATTCATGTCTTGCAAGGAGAGCGCGCAATGGCAGCGGATAACAAGACACTTGGTCGCTTCCAATTGACAGATATTCCACAAGCACAGCGAGGAGTTCCTCAAATTGAAGTAACATTCGATATCGATGCGAACGGAATCATGAATATTTCAGCAAAAGACAAAGGAACAGGTAAGCAACAATCGATAAAAATCGAAGCTTCATCTGGATTGTCTGATGAGGAAATTGCACGCATGAAGGCTGAAGCGGAAGCAAATGCAGATGCAGATAATAAACGTCGTGAAGAGGCAGATTTACTCAACAAGGCAGATTCAACAATCTTCCAAACGGAGCGTCAATTGAAAGAGTACGGAGATAAAATTCCTGCAGACAAAAAACAACCGATCGATGATGCATTGGCTGAATTGAAGAAGGAGTTTGAAGCAAAAAACATGGATAACTTGCAAGCTGCAATGGATCGATTGAACAATGCGTTCCAGGCTGCTTCTCAAGACATGTACAACGCGGCGAACGCTCAAGAAGGAGGCGCTGCTGGTGCACAATCAACTGAAAATCCTGCTGATGAAGTAACAGATGTTGACTTTGAAGAGGTAAATGATAAAAAGTAAGGTTTAAGATGAAATAAAAAACGGGAGCTCAATGAGCTCCCGTTTTTTATTGTAGTAATCCGAATGTCTTATTGTAACTGGATCGATTTGATAACTTCTGAATCACCAGAGGTTAACTTTAATAGGTATGCTCCTTTTTGAACATCCCCTAAAGAAATAGAGGTTACATTAGTTCCTGAATTAGATGAAACTGATGAACTCCACACTTTAGCACCAACTATATTGTATACTTCAATGGTCAATGCGTTGTTATTTGCCGCATTAAATTCAATGTTAAACTCACCATTTGAAGGATTTGGATAAACATTAACCGCTGAAATGGATACGTTTTCCAAATTTGCCAATTCACACGTATGTTCAACTAAAGCAGCTGAGCCTCCAGCGGCAGTAATGGCATTTTCGAAAGTAGAAACACCGCTTATTGGCCATATGTCACTGTTTTTGATTTTTCCATCCGGACCAACTAAAATAATGGTAGGGTAAGCAGCCGGACCGTAAGTATCGTGAACAGCAGAACCTCCGCCATCTAAACCACTGATCGATGGTGTTGGAAAATTAGCATCACCACCATACAAGTTTTCATAATTTTCTGTTTGAGCAAGTGTACCGTCTCCTTCAATGGCTAATACAATAATATCATACCCATTGCAACCGTATTTTTTATAAAACGAATTAACGACAGGAGAAATCGTTTGGCATGGGCCACACCAATAAGCAAAGAAGTCAATAACGACATACTTTCCTGCATAATCGCTCAATGTGTGTGACTGACCGTGAATATCTGTAACGGTAAAATTTGGAGCATCTTGACCAACTGATAAGTTGTTCAATTGAGCTGACGAATAAAATGCGGTTGACGTTGCAACCAGTAACATTAGTAGTTGTTTTTTCATTTGTTTAAATTTGATTTACTCGTAAACTTAAATGTACTAAACCAAATTTCCTAATGAACGTTGGAAAATCTCATTGAAAATCAACTGTCTACAAGAATAAATTCGATTACTCTCCTCTTGTCAATCTTAACGTATCGGCAGAATAATCTTCATAATCTTCGACCATTTCCTGGTCAAATTGTTTCGTAACACTGATCGGAATGTATTCCACTTTAACATTTGTCTTATCCAGACCGAAATCCTCGGCTGGTTTTAAACCGGTGGCTTTCACAAAACGGTAGGCTTTCACACAGATCGACTGAAATGGTGTAAGCAAGTTATCAGTTGCAATACGCGAGTTCAATACGATGAACTTAAAATCATCTTGTTCAAACTTTCCGCGAATGGAATTAAAGACGCTTTCGCCCGTTAATTCACCTTTTTCGATCATTTTGCATTGAATCTTGCGCATCATGTATTCGATTCGGTGCTCTTCTTTGAATCCAAGTTGAAGATTTACGTAATAACACGATTTGTCAATGACTTCATTCACTGTATAGTGCACTCCCCATGGATCTCCGAGAATATCAAGGTGCAAGAACCAAACTACACCAGCTTTTCGTGGTTTTTTCTTGAAAAGCGAATAGAATACGGTAGAGTCTAATTTATTTGGATTGTTGCTTCGTGTGGGGTAAACCAAATTCGAAGCTTCATATTCAATGGTCGTGTCCTCTTTTACAGCTTTTAAAAGTGGAATTACCTGCTTCATAGAGATGTATTCGGTTATGTTCCTACGAAGCTGACGTGCTTTGAAATATAAGAAGAGGAAGGCGAAAAATGTCGTTGCTAAAATTAACGTGAACCAACCACCGTGAACTATTTTACCTAAGTTCGACAATAAGAAGATCCCCTCTATAGCCAAGAATACAGCAAAAATTAAAATATAAAATACTTTGGCTTTTGGGTACTTAAGCATGAGTAAGTAGCCTAACAAAATGGAGGTCATTACCATGTCGATCGTTATGGCTAACCCATAAGTTGCTTCCATTGCAGTTGATTTTTGGAATACTGCAAGTACCAACAAACAACCTCCCATTAAAAACCAATTGATAAACGGAATATAAATCTGTCCTTTGTGATCGGTAGGGTATTTCACTCTTAGATTGGTCCACAGGTTCAATTTAATCGCTTCATTCATCAATGTAAATACACCTGTAATCAATGCTTGAGAGGCAATGATTGTTGCAGCGGTGGCTATTCCAATAGCATAAGGTAAAATGTTTTTGGGAACCATGGCGTAGAAAACGGTTTGGTTCGGTTCCAATTTGAATCCATCCGTTAAACACAACGCGGACTGTCCGAGGTAGTTTGTTACAAGTAATGAAGCCATCAAGCCCCAGCTTATGCGGATATTGTGTTTCCCGCAATGCCCAAGATCTGAATATAAAGCTTCAGCACCTGTTGTACACAAGAAAACAGCCCCGAGCACCCAGAATCCACCGTCTACATTGAAAATCATGTTATATGCCCAGTACGGATTAAATGCGCCCAGTACTTCAGGGTTTTTGGATATATTAATTACACCTAAATAACCTAGAAATCCGAACCAGAGTAACATGATGGGACCGAAGGCTTTACCGATTGCTGATGTTCCAAACTGTTGAACAGAAAATAGCGCTATGATAATTCCAACGATCATAGGGAATACTGGGAAATCTGGATTGATGCTGTTGATCCCTTCTACAGCCGAAGATATGGAGATTGCCGGAGTGATAAATCCGTCTGCCATCAAGGTTGCACAACCGATCAATGCTGGAATAATAACCCAGCGAACGCGCTTGGTTTTAAGTAAGGCAAACAAAGCAAAAATCCCCCCTTCACCTTTATTGTCGGCATTGAGTGCAAAATAGATGTATTTCACGGTTGCCAGTAGGATGAGCGTCCAAATCACAGACGATAATCCTCCCATGATGAGTTCCTTTGAAAAATTGGTTCCGTTTCCTGTAATTGCTTGGAAAACATAAAGTGGTGAAGTACCAATATCTCCGAAGACAATTCCGATGGTAATAAGTACACCGGCTAGGGAGGCTTTTTCTGTGTTAAGTGCCATTGTAAGTATTTGGTGACAAATGTAATGGAATTCAAAAAACAGGGGATTTAGAAATGAGAAAATCTTTGAAAGATTTCAATCTTCTTGGTTGCGACGTTGGTTAAGCGAGGTCATCTCATTCACTTTATGAATGTTAAATGAAGTAATTCATGTAAAATACTTCAGTAAGATGAGGTAATTAATGTAAAATACTTCAGTAAGATGAGGTAATTAATGTAAAATACTTCAATAAAATGAAGTTATTAGTGTAAAATACTTCAATAGAACCCAAATTTTTATTATTTTTGAATTAAACATGAAGGAAATGGAACTTATTAACCGGTTTATTTATGACGAGTTTATCCGTCAATTAAAACCTGGGCGTGTACTCTTGTTACTGGGCGCCCGACGCGTAGGAAAAACACATTTCCTCAGAAAGGTGACTGCTTCATTTCCAGTGGCAGAAACATTGGTGTTTAATGGTGAGGACCAGCAAACCATTGATTCGTTCAATGAGCGTAGCGTGGCCAATTTTAAATCGATTCTTGGTCAAGCAACGTATTTAGTCATCGATGAAGCGCAACAAATACCAGATATTGGATTGAAACTAAAGTTATTGGTGGATGAATTACCTCATGTGCATGTCGTGGTAACGGGTTCATCGATGTTTGAACTGAATAATAAATTAGGAGAGCCTTTGGTGGGAAGATTGCATGTGATTCAGTTGTTTCCATTTGCTCAGCTCGAAATGATGCCCTACGAAAACAGCATACAACGTGCGGCTAACTTGGAAAAACGGTTGCTGTTTGGTGCCTATCCGGAGTTGGAACACCTTTCGGGTTCCACCGATAAAATTGACTACCTCGAAGGGTTGGTCAGCAGTTACCTGTTGAAGGACATTTTGGTGTTTGAAGGAATTAAAAAGGCAGATAAAATCATTGATTTACTTCGATTGATCGCGTTACAAATTGGTTACGAAGTAAGCATCGATGAACTGGCGAAGAATTTAAAGGGCATCAGCCGAAATACGATTGAAAGTTACCTTGATTTATTGACTAAAGTTTTTATCATCTATCCAGTACGTGGCTTCAGTCGAAACCTTCGCAAAGAGATTAGTAAATCCAATCGCTGGTATTTTTACGACAACGGCATACGCAATGCGCTCATTCGAAATTATAATCCCTTATCGATGCGCAGCGACGCCGGACAACTTTGGGAGAATTACCTTATGTCGGAGCGCCTGAAAGTCAACCATTACCTCAAGCGCAGAGTGAACAGTTATTTCTGGCGTACCTACGACCAGCAAGAAATTGATTTAGTGGAAGAAAAAGCAGAAGAATTGTTTGCCTACGAGTTCAAATGGAACAAGAATACGACGCGCATTCCGGCTGCCTGGCGAAAAACTTACACGGATAGTACGTTTGAACTCATTCATAAAGGAAATTACTTGCCGTTTGTGCTAGGGGAAGAGAAATGAGAGGGAGAATGACCCTTCGGTTAACTCAGGGTAAGGAATGAGAGATTAGTGAATGAGTAGGAGGAATCTCGCCGATCGAGTGTACACCGTAAGGTGGATGTATCGAGACGGCGAGGATTGAGAGATGAGATAAATAGAGGTGAGAGCTGAGATATCCTTGTCATGTGTCATGTCCTGATATAAGTAGACACATAGTTGTTCTTACTTCAATCATTAAGTGGTACTGTTGCGGTTGCAATTTCCGACTTCAACATTTTTCTTCTCGTGTGGATAATTAAGAAAAATGCAACAAAAAAAATCCCGATCTCTCGACCGGGATTTTAACTATATAGAGTTCTATTTGGGTTTTATTTTCTCACAGCATCCACAACCGCTTTGAAAGCTTCTGGATGGTTCATGGCCAAATCGGCAAGAACCTTACGGTTCAATTCGATACCACTTTTGTGCACTGCACCCATGAATTGAGAATAGCTCATTCCGTGCATACGTGCTCCTGCGTTGATACGCGCGATCCAAAGTGCACGGAAGTTTCTTTTCTTTTGCTTACGACCTTCGTAAGCGTAGTTCAAACCTTTTTCTACTGCGTTCTTCGCAACGGTCCAAACATTTTTTCTGCGACCAAAGTATCCTTTGGCTAGTTTCATCAAGTTCTTTCTGCGAGCTCTTGATGCAACGTGATTTACTGATCTTGGCATATTTTTACGTTTTTTGATAAGGAGTGATCGCCGCGGCGATTCTTAGGTACTCGTTACCGGGTTAACTTAAACCTTGTACAAATCCATAAGCCCGAGGCTTATTTCATGCACAATTGTAATTTTACATTCGACAAATCTGATTCGTGTACCAAACCAGCGTGTGTCAAGTTGCGCTTGCGTTTTGTCGACTTCTTTGTCAAGATGTGACTTTTGAACGCGTGCTTTCTTTTGATTTTACCGCTTCCAGTGATCGTGAATCGCTTCTTTGCACTGGATTTAGTTTTCATTTTTGGCATCTCTCTTCAATTTTAAGGTTACCTCTATATAGCTTCTTTACAAATTCTGAATTCTGAATTAAGAATTATTTTTTCTTCGGGTTAATCATTATAATCATTCGTTTCCCTTCCAATTTTGGCAATTGTTCAATAATACCATAATCTGCAAGTTCTTGTGCGAATTTCAACAACAAAATCTCTCCTCTGTCTTTGAATACAATCGTTCGACCGCGGAAAAACACGTAAGCTTTAACTTTCGATCCTTCCTCAAGGAATTTCTTCGCGTGCGCCAGTTTAAATTGAAAATCGTGGTCGTCTGTATTCGGACCGAAACGAATTTCCTTCAAAACGATCTTACTTTGCTTCGCTTTAAGTTCCTTTTGTTTTCTTTTTTGGTTGTAAAGGAACTTGCGGTAATCCAATATTTTACATACTGGTGGAACGGCATTCGGAGAAATCTCCACAAGGTCTAAATCTTGTTCTTCAGCTAGGCGAATTCCTTCAGCAACTGTCATTACTTGAGGCTCTTGTCCTTCAATAACCAACCGAATTTCACGTGACGTGATTTTTTCGTTGATCTTGTGCGGATCAGCTTCTTCTCTTTTTACAAAGGGTTTTTTTGTGTTTCTTCTCATCTATTTATTTAAACATTCGTCGCTAATTCGGAATCAATGGCCTGTTGAACGAGCTCAGCAAAAGCATCAACTGTCATGGCTCCTTTGTCTCCTTCACCTCTTTGGCGAACGGCAACCTGATCCATTTCAGCTTCTTTTTCACCTACAATCAACATAAACGGTACTTTGCTCAGCTCTGCTTCGCGTATTTTTTTACCGATTTTTTCGTTCCGATCGTCAACGAATCCGCGAATATCGTAATTATTTAGCAATTGCAAAACTTTTTCAGCGTAGCTGTTGTACTTATCAGATATCGGTAAGACAGCAAATTGTTCAACAGCTAACCACAATGGGAAGTCACCCGCGCAATGCTCTAATAACACGGCAACAAAGCGTTCCATGGAACCAAACGGCGCACGGTGAATCATTACCGGACGGTGTTTTTGATTATCCGCACCTACATATTCTAATTCAAAGCGCTCTGGTAAATTGTAATCGACTTGGATGGTTCCCAATTGCCATTCACGTCCCAGGGCATCTTGAACCATGAAGTCTAACTTCGGGCCATAGAATGCCGCTTCACCATACGCAACTACTGTTGGTAATTCTTTTTCAGCCGCTGCTTCTATGATCGCACGTTCTGCTTTTTCCCAGTTTTCATCA
>JBILNH010000004.1:0-47815 GCA_044375095.1 Crocinitomicaceae bacterium | reverse complement strand
AGGAAAAAAAACGAATGAGGGAAGCACAAGCCAACATGACAGATAATCTAAAGGTCGAAGATAAAATGTTAGGAAAACCGGCAACACCTTTTTCTGCGACGGACATAACAGGTACGAATTACTCTTTAGAAAGTTTAAAAGGCAAAGTGATCGTCCTTAATTTTTGGTTCATCGAATGTAAGCCATGTGTTATGGAAATACCCGAACTGAATAAGTTGGTAGCTAAATATTCCGAAAAAGATGTTGTATTTCTTGGATTTGCAACAAATGATAAATTGAAAATTGAGAATTTTTTGAAATCAAAACCTTTCAACTATAATGTAATTGCAAATAGTGGAGCAATTGTAAATGCATACAACATACATTCTTTCCCAACCCATATTATTATCGATAAGAATTCTATTGTTTCATACTTAACTGTAGGTCTGGGTCCGAATACACTAAAAGAAATCGAACAAACGATTGAATTTCTGATCAAATAACCCCTTTCTCAGTTTTTGATGTGACTGGTGAATGTCAATGTTATTCAATTTACTTTCGAGTCGCTATGTACATGAACCTCACAACTCAAATTTCCTTCCGGTGACCTTGTTTAGGACAACCGAAGGATTGCCAACCTTCTGCACGTAGTGCACAAATGAGAATATCGTACCTTCTTCCAGGATTGTTTTTCCAATGCGGAAATCAGGACAGGTAACTTCTGCTAGTACAAATTGTTGTCCATCCACAGTTAGCGTATATCCGTTCGTCATCGGAAACCTGCCTTTGACAAAAACCGAAATATGTCCTTTCATATAAGCAAGTCTATACTCCGCCTTGATCTGTTCAAGAAAAGAAGCAAACAATATCGCTTTTCCACTGCAATCTGATGTTCCAGACATCAATACTTCACTCGGTCGTTTCAATGTCTCCGACCCAGAATTCGCCTCCGCAAAACTGTATTTAATCCGATTGGTCACAAAATTCAATAACGCCTGAATCCTATCCTCCTGTGTTGTGCAGCCTTGCGTAATTCGAGTTACCAATCGTTTAATGGATGGCTCGCCATATTTAGCGACAAATGCCCCATGATTCATTCCATAGGTCAACCCGAGTTCATCGCCATTTCGAGTGATGTAGTACTTACCACCATAAATCGTTTTGTTCTCAATCAAATCAACTAGTTCTTGGGTTGAGACCGTATACGTAACTGGTGCATAAGAAACTTTAAACTGCAACTGATTGCGCACACGAAACAATGAATCTGGAAAACGAAAAAAAAGAGAACTATCACCTGAAAAGCTATACTCTCCTAGTACTAATTTCCCATTTTTCTTTTTCGCGAACTCGACTTTCTCTGGTTGTATACAAAGCATTTTCAACGTCTCATTCGCTTTATAGTCTGACGTTTTTATCGAAAAGTACAATTGATGTTCATCCAATTGGTTGATCTCTAATGTCGCTTGTGTACCCGTAAGTTGTGCTGAAAATGCAGGATGCGTAAATCGAGGATTGGATAAATAACTGAGCATGGAACTGCGTGTTTCTCGGACGTGATCAACAGGTACTTCGTAGTAGTACGACTTCCAAACCCAATAGCCAATTGACAGACTAGTAATCAGCGCAATAGCACCAATCAGCGCAATTTTTTTTCCTGTTTTCATAAGACTATTGAATCAATGCACAACTGAGCATGAACAAGGTATGAAGATAGGCAATCTTGTAAAGGTTAGAGCAATGCTACACAATTACCTTACAGAAATTAAGCTCAATGCGATTACTAAAAGTTAACGGTGATGTTAAATAACTTTCACTGGTTTCTTTTGCAAGCTGTCCGGAGCATTTTTCAGTTTTTCCTCCACCTGCTTCAAATACCCTTTATTTCTTTTTTCCAGTTCCCGAACAGGTGTGAATGGTTCGGAGTTAATCGGAAACGCATCCATCAATTCACCACTGTAATAGAATTCGTAGCACAAGCCACCAAACGTATACGTTTTATTTCCAACGGTGAAAGATGATCCACCAACTTCTGGATCGTCCTTCGGAATACTTTTATGGAACCCAATATTGAAGAGTGTACCAAGAATTTCAGGACGGTATGAAAGGTCAAATCCCTCTGTTGTCCAATGGGATTGGTATTGGCGCAGTAAAAAGGCCGTGTACAAATATGAGTAAAAGTGATCTTTTCTATTAATCAGGCGTTGAATCGTTTTGTGTCGGTGCGCTTTGATCGTGTCGACAATCGTTTCAGGAAAGGAGTCCTTGACATTTAAAGTCTTGTAAAAATATTCTCCAGGGTAAAATTTGCTGGATTTATCGACAAGATTTCGTTCGATCTGCAATGCGGTGTGTTCCAAAATACTCGTTACGCCGTACCCTCTGTTATTTGGAAGCATTACACCGGTTAATGGATAAACGTATTGCTTAAAACGTTCGCGACCAGAATTAAACATCCGAACTTGTTCACCTACCAGACACATGACAATCATTCGGGCTTCCACACCTGTCACTAGCGCAGCCGAATCTATGGCTTTTTTATCTTTCAAGATCGCCTGACAAAAACTTTTCCATACCTCGTAATTTGACCATTCAAAAGCGGATTTATCATCTGTTTTTCTTCGTTTCAAAAGGTTTTTCACTTCGGACTGGAAGACTTTATTGTCTTTTAAAAGCAACGAAACCGCATCAAACATTCTCAAGGCGATTGACTCATCACCAGTCGTTTTGTATGCCTCATAAATCTTGTTGGCGTCAACAGGTTTGTAGCGTGATAAAATACCAAGTTTTTGCAGCAACTCCGATTTTTTCTGATCTACTGCTCTTCCCTTGAACTGCTGTTCTTTTCCGTATTTATCAGATAAGCCATTGAAATATCGGTTATTGACATCAACCAGACCACTTTGATTTGTCCATCGGAATTTCACGGCAACTGCAACGGCGATCAATCCCAGTGCAAACAGTGCGAGCAAATGCACTGAAATTGAATAAGTGCGCTTGAATAACTTTTTCCATTTGCCATTCGATGCAGGCGAATTCTGTTCTTCCATAATGTGTTTAACGTTCAGTAGAATAGCTTACAACACTTGTTGTAAAATTTGCGCGAATTTAAGGACAAATCTGCTAATTTACAGTGCAGTAAGCAAATCATTGAAAATATCGTTTCGCACTGTGCCCAACTCCATTCCTTTTTTTACTTTTGATACCGAAAAGGGTGATTAGCTCAGTTGGTTTAGAGCACTACCTCGACAAGGTAGGGGTCACTGGTTCGAGCCCAGTATTGCCCACATAAAAATCCTGCGTAAGCGGGATTTTTTGTTGGCCCTTTAGGCGAAGAAGTTTATCCGCCGGAATGAAATGAAGGAGGGAGCCCAGTATTGCCCACATAAAAATCCTGCGTAAGCGGGATTTTTTGTTGGCCCTTTAGGCGAAGAAGTTTATCCGCCGGAATGAAATGAAGGAGGGAGCCCAGTATTGCCCACATAAAAATCCTGCGTAAGCGGGATTTTTTGTTGGTCCTTTAGGCGAAGAAGTTTATCCGCCGGAATGAAATGAAGGAGGGAGCCCAGTATTGCCCACAAAACAGTGTGAAAGAGAAGAGCGAGAGCGATGAACTCCACGCTGTTTTTCTTCACTCTCACTCTCTTTCTCGCTCTGATTTACTATGCTCCATTTTCTCTAACTCTCATTCTGATAGATTCTTCTATCTTTGAATCATGGATTTCTCAGTACTTAAATCGTTGCATATCATCTTTATGGTGAGTTGGTTTGCTGGACTTTTTTACATGGTTCGCTTATTCATTTACCATACCGAAGCGCAACTGCGCGATCATTCGGAACGTGAAATCCTGAGTGCCCAATTTGAAATCATGGAAAGTAAGTTGTGGTGGATCATCACAACTCCTGCGATGGTGCTTACCGTAGTTTTCGGAACATGGATGATCTTTCTCAACCCAAGCTATTACCTATCTGCTGGTTGGATGCACTTGAAACTGGCTTTCGTTTTATTGTTGTTGATCTATCATTTCATCACCCAACGACTTATGAATAAATTAAATAACAAGTCGTTTACCTGGACATCCAATCAATTGCGCTTGTGGAATGAAGGTGCTACCTTAGTCTTGGTTGCAGTCGTGTTTTTAGTCGTGATGAAAGACTCGTTCAACTGGATAAAAGGAACCGTTGGATTTTTCGCTGTGGCCATTGGATTGATGATCGCCATTCAATGGTACAAGCGCCTGAGAAAAGCAAAATGATTGGTTTAAAATCGTCTTATTATCTTTAATCCCAAATTGAACAGACATGTACAACAACATACTCATTGAACAAAAAGGACAACTACAACTAATTACCATTAACCGTCCTGCTCAACTCAACGCATTAAACAAAGAAACTATAAGCGAACTGCATCAAGCGCTCTCCCTTGCTGATCAAGACCAACAAACCGGTGTTATTATTCTTACCGGAGCCGGAGAAAAATCATTCGTGGCAGGCGCTGATATTAAAGAGTTTGCAGATTTCTCTATCGCACAAGGTGGCGAATTGGCGATGGTTGGGCAATCAACCCTATTCAGTTTTATCGAGCAGCTTTCAACACCCGTCATTGCTGCAGTAAATGGCTTCGCACTGGGCGGTGGACTAGAACTTGCAATGGCAGCACACATCCGTATTGCTTCGACGAATGCAAAAATGGGCCTTCCTGAGGTTTCACTTGGCGTGATCCCAGGGTATGGCGGTACACAACGATTGGCTCAATTGGTTGGACGTGGTAAGGCCAATGAAATGGTTTTTACTGCCGGCATGATCGGTGCTGAAGAAGCGTTAACTTGGGGATTGGTCAATCACGTGGTGGAACAAGCGGACTTGTTATCGAAAGCTGAAGAAATTGCCCATAAAATGCTGAAAAATTCAGGGACAGCAATAGCAGCAGCTATTCGATCAATCAATGCGAATTTTACTTCAGGAGTGAACGGGTACGATGTAGAAATTGAAGAATTCGGAAAGTGCTTCGGTACGGCCGACTTTAAAGAAGGAACAACGGCATTTTTGGAAAAACGCAAGCCTAATTTCAGAGGATAATGGCTAATCCCATCCGAAAACTTCTCGGTCAGACTGCAGTTTATGGTCTCTCCAGTATCGTCGGCAGGTTGCTGAATTATTTACTGGTCCCATTATATACATACGTATTTGCAGATCCTTCTGACTATGGTGTTGTTTCGGAATTGTATGCCTGGGTAGCATTTCTGGTTGTGTTCTTAACGTTTGGGATGGAAACTGCCTTTTTTCGATTTATCCAAGATCATCCCGATAAGTCAAGTGTGTTCCGAAATGCGTTCCTCACTGTAATCGGAATAAATGCCTTGTTTTTCGGTGTTCTGTTGTATTTCAATCAGGCCATTGCAGATTTGATGTTGTTCTCCGATCACAACGAATACATCGTTCTACTCGGTGCTATTGTGTGTATTGACTCCATTACTGCGTTGCCGCTTGCTAAGCTACGCGCCGATGAAAAAGCCATGAAGTTTGCCGGGATTCAATTGGCCTCCATTGGGGTGAACATTGGATTGAATATCCTGCTCATGCTCTTCGCATTTGATCCTTCACGTCCAGAAGAAGGCGTGTTATTCATATTGTTCGCTAATTTGTGTGCCTCACTAGTTCGGCCTCTTCTTCTTTACCAGTATTTCCTAACTATTCGACTGCACATTGATTGGCAACTGATCAAACACATGGTACGTTACTCCTTCCCGTTGGTTATCGCCGGATTCGCAGGGATAGTAAACGAAACGATTGATCGAATTCTGCTCAAACACATCCTATACAACGGAACAACACACGAAAGTTTGCATTTTGCAGAAACGCAAGTGGGAATCTATTCGGCATGCTACAAATTGGCTATGCTTGTTACCATTCTATTGCAAGCTTATCGCTACGCGGCTGAACCATTCTTCTTTTCTCAATCGCAACAAGAAGACAAAAACAAAGTCTATGTGCGTGTGATGAATTTTTTCATTGCCACGGTTTCGTTGGTTTTTTTAGTCGTTGCGCTGAACATAGATATCTTCAAATTATTCATCCGTAATGACTCGTATTATGAAGGACTTGGCGTTGTTCCTATTTTGTTAATGGCCAATGTCTTTCTTGGTATATATTACAATCAAAGCATTTGGTATAAACTCAGCGGACAGACTAAGTTTGGCGCATATATTGCCATCGGTGGAGCCGGATTAACGATTCTAATCAATATGCTCTTCATTCCGATTTACGGCTTCTATGCCAGCGCGTGGGCAACTTTAATCGTTTATGGCGCGCAGATGCTTGCCTCCTATTACCTCGGTCAGGTATATTACCCAATTAACTATAACCTACGAAAGTTCGCCCTATACGTTGGAGGAGCAGTGTTACTTTATGGCTTTACAAAACTGCTTGCAATCGATTCAGCCTCTACCCGATTTGTCATTCACAACGGCCTGATACTAATGTACGTGGGAATGATTTACATGTTAGAGAAAACGAACCTCAAGCGCGCTTAATTGTTCATAGTAACCTGTTGATTACTCAGTGAACGCTTCAGTAGACTACCCACCGAATTTCGTACTTTTGTTATTATCCTCATTTTATGATCGTAAAAGTCATCAATCAATCCAAACACGCTTTACCAGCTTATGAAACAACCGCTTCAGCTGGAATGGATGTGCGCGCAAATATAGATGAACCGATCACGTTACTCCCATTTGGACGTGCGTTGGTCAAAACGGGACTTTTTCTAGAAATTCCGGCTGGCTTTGAATGTCAGGTGCGACCAAGAAGCGGATTGGCTTTGAAAAAAGGGCTTACAGTATTAAATACCCCCGGAACAATTGACGCTGATTACAGAGGAGAAGTTGGCGTCATTCTGATCAACTTGTCTGATCAACCAATTAAAATTGAAGATGGCGAACGGATTGCACAGTTGATTTTTGCTCCTGTTGTTCAAGCAGCATGGGAAGTAACGGACGCATTAACTGAAAGCGATAGAGGTGCAGGTGGATTTGGCAGCACAGGCGTAAACTAACTATACTAAACACAAGAAAATGAAAGTAATCGTTCCAATGGCCGGAAGAGGAAGTCGCTTAAGACCGCACACATTGACAGTTCCAAAACCGTTGGTACCTGTGGGTGGGAAACCTATCGTCCACCGCCTTGTCGAAGACATTGCTGCCGTTTGCGCAGAAAAAATCGATGAAATTGCCTTCGTAATTGGTGATTTCGGTGCTGAAGTTGAAAAAGAACTGATCGCAGTAGCCGAACAACTCGGCGCTAAAGGATCGATTCATTACCAACATGAACCGCTCGGTACGGCACATGCGGTGTTGTGTGCACGAGAAAAATTGGAAGGTCCGGTCGTTGTCGCTTTTGCAGACACGTTGTTCAAAGCGAATTTCACCATCAATCCTTCAGATGAAGGCATTCTTTGGGTAAAACAAATTGATGATCCCAGCGCATTTGGCGTAATTAAAATGAATGAGCGAGGAGAAATTATCGATTTCGTGGAAAAACCAAAAGAATTCGTTTCAGACTTGGCGATGATCGGCATTTACTACTTCAAAGATGGGGAACGTTTACGAAAAGAACTGGAGTACCTCATCGATAACCACATTGTCAAGGGAGGTGAATACCAATTACCTGATGCCTTACGTCGTTTGACTGAAGCCGGGTACACCTTCAAACCGGGAGAAGTCATTGAATGGCTAGATTGTGGGAATAAAGAAGTTACTGTTCATACCAACCAACGGGTACTTGAATACGATTTTGAGCGCCAAAAAATGATGGTTGCTGAAACAGCGCAATTCAACGATGCAGTTATTATTCCTCCTTGTTACATTGGCGAAAATGTGGTCATCGAACAGTCTGTTGTTGGTCCACACGTTTCATTAGGTAACGGTACGGTCGTTCGGAATTCCATCATTGGTAATTCAATCATTCAAGAACAATCAACCATTGAACAAGCTGTAATTAAAGACGCCATGATCGGTTCACATGCTTCTTATAGCGGAAGAGCTAAAGACCTAAGTTTGGGTGATTATTCATCTGTAGCTGAATGATTAAGCCATTCCACATAGGATTCATTCTACTTCTTTTTGCGACGGGATGTGGTTCGGTGAAAAAAGCGAAAACGACTCCCACTTTTTCTGCGGCGGATTACCCATACATCGAGAAGTTTCACGAAGGTGTGCGATTAAAAATGCGTGGTCAACTCGACGAGTCGATTGCGCTGTTCGAACAATGCACGCAACTTCGTCCGACTAATGATGCGCCGTATTATGCGCTTTCTGAACTCTACTTGATGAAAAACGATCAGGCAAAATCGTCAGAATTCATTCAAAAAGCGGCTAAAATTGACCCTAAAAACATTTGGTATGTCCAAGAATTGGCCTACATGTATTTCGAACAGGGGAATTATTCAGAGTCAATTAAACAGTTTCAGCGCTTGGTTGAATACGAATCAAGAAATGTCGAATGGTGGTATGCGTATGCGGAATGTTTAGCCAAAGCTGGTAAATATTCAGAAGCGATAAAAGCACTTGAAAAAACCGAAGATCAAGTCGGTAAACACCCTGAACTTACTCTACAAAAGTTTCAGTTGTATGTTCAAATGAAGCAGGTCGATAAAGGAATTGCTGAAATCGAAAAAGCACGAAAAGAGTTTCCGGACGATCCTCAATTGCTCGCTACATTGGTCGATTATTATTTTCAAACCGGTAAAGTAGAAAAAGCAATTGACTTTCTTGAACAGTTGGTCGTGATCAGTCCCGAAAACGGTCGGGCGCATTTGGCTCTGGCAGATATCTACCGGCAGCAAGGCAAGTTAGTTGAGGCTTTTAGTGAATTAAAAAAAGCGTTCACTTCGCAAGATGTCGACATCGATACGAAAATGAAAATTTTGATCGGTATTTTGGAAAGTGGAGCTAAAATCGATCCATCAGTTAAAGAATTAGTCGATTTAATGGCTATTCAACATCCCAACGAGGCAAAAGCTCATGCTATTCGTGGGGACTACATGTTGCGTTTAGAAAATACCGAAGAAGCCATCGTTTCATATAAAAAAGCACTTGAGTTTGACAAAAATCAATACCCTATCTGGAATCAGGTGTTGATCATGGAATACCAAAACGGTGAATATGAAACACTGTACCAGGATAGTAAATCATGCTTAGAGTACTTTCCAACTGTCCCAACCGTTTTTGTTCTCAACGGAATAAGTGCCGTTCAAACAAAACGGTATACAGAAGCTGTTGACGTCCTTTTAGCAGGTAAAGAACTTATTGTTAAAGACAACGCCATGCTTTCCGAAGTACATGGTCAGTTGGGAGAAGCGTATTTTGGTTTACAACAGCTAGACGAAGCTCAAACCAATTATGAAAAAGCACTGCAATTGGATCCCTCGAGTAGCTTACTTAAAAACAACTACGCCTATCGATTGGCCTTAGCAAATGTCAACTTACCTCGTGCGCTCGGCTTAATCGATGAAGTGCTGAAGGGTGAAAATCAATCTGCTCATTATATAGATACCAAAGGATTCATTCTCTTTAGACAAGGTAAGTTTAACGAGGCAGCCATTCTATTTGATCAGGCTTACCAACTTTCACCAAAAGACAAAGTGATTGTTGAACACAACGGAGATGCAGCATTCAAATTAGGTAACAAAACCAAAGCACTTGAGTTCTGGTTAAAAGCTAAAGAGCTCGGGTCGACAAATAAAGTACTGGATAAAAAAATCGCTCAGAAAGAATACTATGATCCGATCTATTAATCATATCGTATTGTTTTTCGGGTTGTTTGTTTTTTCAGCCTGCTCAAAAAAAATCGCTGAAGTAGTTGCAATTCCTACTCCGGTTGAAAAGGATGATAAACTCCCACGTAAGCGAACTCAGAAGTTACTCAGTATAATGGATAGTTTGAGTACGAATCAACCTACCTTTTTTTATGCAAAAATTGGAACTGACTTCTCCGACACCAACCGCTCCGTTTCATTCAAGACGTCTATTCGAATGGTGAATGATAGTGCAACGAACGTGTTGATCACTTACGCTAAAATTCCAATCGTCAATGCCACAATTACCACCGATTCAATCACCTTAGTGAATAAAAAGGATAAATGTTACATGAAGGAATCGCTAGGCTTCATTAAAGAATCGTTTGGTGTTGAATTCGACTACAATCACCTCGAAGAACTCATCATGGGTTATCCGTTAGGTTACGATACATCACAGCGGTACTTTAAGTTAAATGAACCTTTTGATTATACGATTTCATCTCACAAAAAAAGAGAGCTGAAACGACTGGACAGGCAACCATTAAAAGAAAGTAGAGAGAACGTGATCGTGAAATACATTTTAAATGATTCACTAAATGCTTTGCGTGGAATGATCATTGAAAGTCCGGATGATACCACAACTATTGTGGTGAATTACCTTGAACGAATTGCAGTTGATCGGTATATACTTCCAAAAAAAGTAAGTTTAACTATTACGTCACCTAGAAATACCATTCGAATGGTATTGGATTATGAAAAAATAGAGGTTAATAATCCCCAACCATTGTATTTAGTCATTCCTGAAGAATATGAAAAGTGCCCTTAACATTGGTTTTGCTATCCTGATGGTATTGCCTTGTCTTGTCATCGCACAATCGACAAGTGAAAAATTAAAATCGGAACAAAAACGGCTTGAAAACAAAATTTCCAGCACGAAATCGTTACTCAATAAAACACGCTCCATTAAGGAGAAATCGTTAGGTGAACTTCAGTTAATCGAAAATCAAATTCAGTTTCGCGAGCAGCTCGTATACAATTTTGATAACCAAGTGCGCGGTGCTGAAATGAAAATGGCACAAAAAGACACTGAAATCAAAGAGCTACAGACACGGATGAAGCGCTTGCGTTTGCATTTTAAACGCTTACTTCTATATGCCTATAAGCACAGAAATAAATTCGGGCGAATGATGTACATTTTCTCGGCAAGTGATTACCATCAGGCATTCAAACGAAGCGATTACTTGCAACGCATTGCTGAAATTCAGAAAAAGCAATTCTTAATGATTCGCCAACATCAGGGATTAATCAAGGAAGAACTTAAAACAATTGAACTGGAACGTCAATACAAACTAAATCTACTTACGGAAAAGCAACAAGAAAAATATGCCATAGAGCAAGACAAAAAACGACAAGAAGAAACGTATAAAAAACTGAAACAAGAGGAATCCAAGTTGAATACACAATTGCGTGAAGATGAGCGAAAAAAAGAAGTGCTGAAACAACGCATTTCTGCCGCGATTAAAAAAGAAATTGCCGAGGCAGAAGCCAAACGTAAAAAAGCAGAAGCAGAAGCCGCAAAAAAGAAAACCTCATCAACTCCAGCAACCGCAGGAAAAGATAATTCTCCAGGACCTAGCGCGCCAAAAGCAACACCTGTATTTACTGAAACGAAAGAATCAGTCGCAATGGGTAAGAGCTTTGAAGGCAGTAAAGGACGATTGCCTTGGCCTGTCGATAAAGGTGCGATAACTGAACGTTTCGGAAAAAATGCGCACCCCACATTAGATAATGTATATACGAACAATAATGGTATTGACATTAGTGCACCCAAAGGTGCGCAAGTACGTGCAGTGTTCGAAGGAGAAGTAACCAGTGTATTGAATATTCCTGGCGCAGGTAAGGTGGTCATTATCAAACACGGTAATTACCGCACAGTATATAGCAATCTTCAGGAAACGTTTGTAAAAATTGGTTCAAAAGTCAATACTAAGCAATCCATAGGTACGCTGCTGCCTAATGATAATAGTTCTGTTTCCTTAGCGCATTTCGAGGTACACGTCGTTAATGGCACAATGGTGCAGTGTTTAAATCCGTCACTTTGGATTTCGCACTGATCTTCAAAGTCACGAAAACACGATAGCGATTAACGGCGTTGAGGGTCTAATTTAATTGGCTTTTTCGATCACCTAACTTCAACCTTAAGGCAATGAATACGGCGCTCATAAACCAAATGGGAATTGACGCTTTATCGGTATCAAGGTAATTATTCAGGATGCCATGAACGAAATACGTGGTTAGTGATAAGATCATCGAAAGAATCAATACGCGGTGCCGCTTGTCTTCTTCGGGCCAATCCAGATAAAGCCGAATTCCTGAGTAGAAAATAGCAGCAACAACGCCTAAGAACGATAATAATCCCAATACACCCATTTCGGCAAGTGGACCTAAATATTCGCTATGGGCATTTCCCAAATCACCAAAGTTTGTTGAGATTATCGTTAAGTTATCAGGTTCTTGAAAACGGGCATATTCAAACGCATACGTGCCTGGTCCAAATCCCATAACTGGACGTTCTTTAAACATTGCTATCGCACATGACCAGCGGTTGATCCGTTCCAGGTTAGAGGCATCAGTCGAAACGTTTGTAGCGGATTGCAATCGTTCACCAAATTCCTCCGTGGTGTGTTCCTGCTTATTGCGCTCCAATTCCATTTGGATACGGTCCCAAGATATCAATAGTAAGGTGCCCAAGGTAAGCGTTATTCCGGCTATGATGGAAAATTTAATGCGTAAACGAATGAGAAGCCAAACACCTAATGCGGCAATAACACTTAACCATGCGGCTCTGGTATACGAAAAATAGAGTCCCGTAACAATAATTACAATCATTCCGATTAAAACAGCTTGAAGCAGCGGTGTATGAATCTTGCTTCGAAACAATCCGATTGATAGCGGTAGTGAAAGTGCCACAATGGCGCCGTAAATTGTATGGTCTTTGAAGAAGGGCCACATTACCCAATGGCTCTCTTTTTCACCGAAACGGTAGCTAGCGTGGTGAAAAACACTAAACAACACAACAATGGTCATGCCCAGTAGGAACAACCAAACAAACCGTTCGATGGAAACAATATCTTTTAGAAAATAAGTGCCAAAAATGAGGATTGGTATAATAAACCAGAGTTTCGCTAGTAAGAACTTTAACGATGTGACTGGATGGGCACTTGTGATGCTCGTTACTAAAATCCAAAGCACGTAAAATCCTACCGTCCATATAATTGGATGTCGCCAAATGCGCTTATCTAAAAAAGGATTTTTCAATTGCATCCACACTAAAAGAAACATGATACCAAAAAGCAGCGGTTCAGTTGGAACGAATAAGCCAAATCCGGAAGTCCATTCTTCAATGTTGATGGAGAGTGGTGCGAGCAATCCTAAACTTAAAAAGGTGAATTTTGGATGATAAATAGCCGCGTAAATAGCCATTAATCCTAAAGGGAAAAGGCTGAAATAGGCTTTGTCTGTCCAGATTAAAAAACTGCTGACTGCAATGTAAGCCAACCCGGCACCAAAAATAAGTAGGTGTTGTCGACTCATCGTATGATCAACCGATTTTATTCAACTCACGGATTCGATCACTGATCAATAATGCAAATACCGTGAAGAAAAAAGCACCGAATGTTCCTAACAATACAATAATGAGGCGCTTTGGTTTATCTTTTTTGTCTGCTACAACGGCGCGTTCAACGACAAATTTATGGCTAAACTGTGCATTTGCATCCGATTCAGCTTGTTCATAAGCCACCCTGAATTCCTCAAGCTGCATGATTTTTTCTTCAAGAATCGTTTCTAATCCATCGAAAATGGAACCGTATTGCATATTGGCGTCAATCGTTCGTTTAATTTCCGCTTTATCCCCTGCATTTTTTGCATCTACGTACGCCTGGAATAAATTTGTTCGGGCATCGAGGGAAACAACACCTAAACTACTAAGCGAGTCTAATTGACGCATAATACCGTCTCGATCTTTCTCCAATTGCTCTTTTTTACGCTTACTGATTTCAAACGCGGGAATGGTACGCTCGGCAATCATTTGGTTCTTTACCGTATCAATTAAATCCACAATACGGTTGGCCATAGCAGCAGCTAACTTAGGGTCTTTATCTAGTACATCAATCTGAATAGATCCGTAACGGGTGCGTACGAACAGAAAATTGTCGCCATACTTTTTTACCAACTTATAATACTTGTTTGGATCTGATGAAGCGATAGCGTAATGTTTCATCAACTCATATTCTTCTACGATCTTGTCTCTTATTCGAGAAGACTGGAGAATTTGAACCAACTGTTCAGCATGTTCTTCTTCTCCGAAATCCATAGCTGAAGCCTTCGCATTTCGCTGGTCAGAGAAGGATACAGTACTTGTTGCTGCAGGAAAAACAATTGCCGTTGAACGAAAAATAGGGGTCATTAATAGGGAAACAACCAGTGATAAAACGGAGGCAATTCCTGTAATGATAAAAATGATTTTACGTTTTTTCCAGATGTAAACCAACAAGTGTTGTCGTTCTTCTTTCAACGCTTCCTCTTCAATCATTCGTATTCGTTTTTTTGTTCAGGCGAATTTAATCAAAATAGTCGACCTGTTCTACCGATCAACTCGGTGCATATAACTCGTTTTTTCGCTATTTCGTATTTCCAAACCATTTTTTTCTAGTTCAGCATTTCTTCTTCTTTTGAAGAAAGAACGGATAAGAGGTCCTTGTGGTGAACCAATTTGAGAACGAAAAGTAGCAAGACGCCAACAATAAGCTGAATGTACAATGTTGTGGTGGTTCCTTTTAAAAGCCAACCTATCAGTAGCAAGAGAAAAATAAAGAGTACTAATCGGAAAAAGTCACTAATGGAAAATGAAATTGGCAACTTTCGATGGCAATGTATTGTTTGAAAAAGCGCAGTAAATGCTTGCGTAATAAAGGTGGCAAATGCACTTCCTGTGGCACCATAAATTGGAATCAGCAACGCGTTGAACACAAGATTTAAAGATATACCTATCAGCGCCAGTTGGTTTAGGTAACGTAAATTTCCTTTCGCCGTGAGTAAAGTCCCATACAAAAGGCTAAATGCCATGGCAACAAAGCTCCACATCAACCAAACAAAAGTGGATGATGATAACTGGGTGTCGTTGGTGTAAATCAAGCTTAACAGGTATTCTGCATTAAACGTGGCAATGGACGCAAGAAGTAAGGCACCTCCAACAAGG
Source organism: Crocinitomicaceae bacterium (assembly GCA_044375095.1). Classification (GTDB taxonomy): domain Bacteria; phylum Bacteroidota; class Bacteroidia; order Flavobacteriales_D; family Crocinitomicaceae; genus M0103. Next base: position 32,783 of record JBILNH010000004.1, on the reverse strand, counting down.
ACATTTCGTGAGGTTTGCATGATCTCATTAATTCCGGAAGGATTGGTTTTTAACAGCCGCGAAAAAATCGGTAAAAGTAATCCGGCGAAGATCATTCCAAACATAAAAACAGCATCTAACAATCGGTAACCTTGTGCGTATATTCCAGCTTGAAATGCACCATTAGGATGCCATCGTTCAAGTAAAACAGCATCCATTCGAGTATATAAGGTCATTAACACAACCAGCAAGGCATAGGGGTAACTTTTCTTCAGAATTGCCAACGAAAACATCCACTGCAATCGAAATTTAGGCATACCTATCTTTTGAATGAGTGTAGCAAAAGCGGCTAAAAATGTGCACCCATAAGCTGCTGTTTGCGACCAAACGAACCATTCGAGTTGAAAAGGAGATTGTTCAGAAGAATAGAGAAGTAAGGCGCCGCAAATAGCAATCAACAATAAGCGATCAAGTATAGAAAATACCGCGTCGATTTTGAAAAAATGCAACCCGCTAAAATGACTCCTGAAATAAGAGATGAATGTCACAAGTAACTGATTGAAGATCAGAACGAGCAATAGAAGTAACTGTTCACCTTTATATCCAAAACCCACACCAAGTGCCAAGGTTAGGATGGCGTAAAAAAGAAACAAAATTAACCTGAAGCTGAACACCTTTGACAGGTACTTACTTACAGATTTCGGGTAACGCGCAATTTGCGTTGTTGTGTAATTATTGATCCCCAAATCCATAACTATGACAAGGAGATACGATAAATTAAGCAGTGAAAAATACAACCCGTAATCCTCCGTTCCTACCCGGTTTTGAACGTTCGCATCAATCCCAAAAATAGCAACGGGCTTGATAACCACATTCAAGATCAGCATCAACACCAAATTGGAAATAAAGGTCCGTTTCATGGATCAGGTTAACGGAAAAACGCCAGTTGAATTGCTTGGGATGAAGATAAAATTCTGATAGGATCCGCTGTCTGCTGCAAAAGGAACAACCTGACCATTCCTGACAATATGTTGAGTATATCCTAAGCCAAGCAACAAGTCTTCACAGCGCTTGCGGTTTTCATTTTCCCATAATTCGGCATAAATAATCGGTTGATGGGTTTCAAGGAGTATTTTACCTCCAATCAATACGAAATACTCAAAATTCTCCACATCAATTTTAATTCCTTGAATGGGTTTCGAAAAAGACATCTCGTCTAATCGCTTTACCTCTACAGAATAACTGTCTCCTTCATTCCAATCAGTAATACTTTCGTGTTTGACGTGACTTAGTCCTTGCATTTTTGTTTTGCCATCGTGTGGTAAAATCATTTCAAGCTGACCTTCGGCATCACCCAGTGCATGCGGGTAGACTTTTACGTTCGCTAATCGGTACTTTTTCACTAGTTGCTCAAGTACCTGAAGGTTTACGGGTATAGGTTCAACAGCATGTACAGTTACATTGGGCAGCTGATTAGCCAGATGAAAAGTCATAATACCAAGATTGGCACCGATGTCCAGTACGTCACCTTTACCATTAGTTAAAAGCGAAAGAAATTGGAAGAAATCGCGTTCTTTTCGGTCAAAACGCAAGGTGCGAATCTTGAACAGCGCAAATACGAATAAGTAGGTGCGAAATCCAAGTAATTGCTGTAATATGTACTTTAATGTGTTTTTCACCTGGCGAAAGAGCGCCAAAGGTAAGAAATTAACGGTGGATAAGTGATTAGAATGGACTTTAATCCCTTATTTAATGATCAACTTAAAGCCTTTTCCATGAATATTCATGATTTCAATGGAAGGATCTTCCTTCAGTAATTTTCGAAGTTTCGCAATGTAAACATCCATGCTTCGTCCATTGAAGTAATTATCGTCACCCCAAATGGCGCGCAAAGTCGATTGGCGATCAAGTATTTCGCGTTCATTCTTAACGAGTAGATGAAGCAATTGATTTTCTTTTGTTGTAAGTTTCTTTGAACCATCTTTCAGGTGAAGAACCCGAAGTTCAGGTTCATAAGGAATCGTTCCAACCATGAGTTGTTCATCAGCCGATTTTGAAGGGCCTTCCACGCGTCGGAGGATCGCCTCAAGTCGCGCTAATAACTCTTCCATGGAAAATGGTTTAGTCAGGTAATCATCCGCACCGATTGCAAATCCTTGAAGTTTATCCTCCTTCATGGCTTTTGCTGTTAAAAAGAGTATGGGAATTTTTTTGTCGAGCTCACGAATCTCTTTAGCAAGGGTAAACCCATCCATTTCGGGCATCATGACATCGAAAATACAGAACGTGTAATTGCCGGCTGTGAAAGACTGAAACGCCTTTTTACCATTTCGCGCGAGCGTTACCTCATATCCCTTGGATTGTAGGTAAGTGTGCAATAATTGGCCAAGATTTTCATCGTCTTCGGCGAGTAGAATTTTCGGTTTTGCTGTCATACGTCTTCTTTCATTACAAGGGTAAAGGTTGATCCTTCACCAAATTTACTTTTAACTTCAACATCCCATCCATGCAGTTCAGCAATGGCTTTCACATAACTCAATCCGAGTCCAAAACCTTTCACATTGTGCAGGTTTCCGGTTGGAACACGGTATAATTTATCAAATATTTTTGAAATGTGCTCTTTGCGAATGCCGATTCCGTGGTCTTTAACGCTGATGCAGATGCGTTTATTTTGCCGTTTCAATACTATTTCAATCACCGGATTGTCATGACTATATTTTATCGCATTGTCGACTAAATTTGAAAACACATGCGTTAAATGCATGCGATCTGCTTTAATGGAAAGAAGTTCAGTTGGCAATTGCAAATCAATTTTTCCGCCAAGTTGTTGAATGCGAAATTGAGCGTTATTAACCACATCACTCATTACCTCATTGAGTAACACCTCCTCTTTATGCATTTTAACCTCTCCCTTATCAAGTACGGCGCTTTGGAGAATGCGTTCCACTAATAGGCTTAACCGCTTGTTTTCATCATTGATCATTTTGACCAACGGGCGAATGTCTGACGAAGTTGTCTTTACTACATCCTGATCGTTTAGTGCCTCACAGGCCAATGAAATTGTCGAAATAGGTGTTTTAAATTCGTGCGTCATATTAGAAATGAAGTCGTTCTTCATTTCAGCGAGCTTTTCTTGTGCGACAATCGTCTTAAACATAAACATTAACGCGACAACAATCAAGAAGATAAGGGTCAAACTAACCACAAAAGAGCCGATCATCTCCTGAAGCAGAAATGCCCATTTTCGAGGGAAATAAATGTGCAAAAAGAGGTCTTCGTCTAAAATATTGCTTGGAAAAAGTTGCGTTTTACTCGTCAGCATCGTGTCGAGCTGTGCACTATATTCGGCTGGTTTCGGTGAAAATTTGAGTGGTACACCGACGTCATTCGTCACCATAAAACGAAATGTTTTCGGCAGGTGATCATTCACGATTTCGGTCTGAATAACAGAATCTAAGAACCGAATATCAATACGCTTAGCGGGATCTTCGTAGACATTGTTTCGAAAAGCCTCGACCATGATTTCATTCACGAATTTCGCTTTCTTAAATATTTGCTGCATCACGCGCTGGTCGAGTTGAATCGCCAATTTAATGGAATCGTTGTGGGGGATTTGGGTGTTTTGTTTGTCAAATAAATCGCGCAATTGCCGCACATCTCGAGCAAGGACACGTTGCTCCGTCGTTAAACCGGTAATGGAGTCGTATGCTTTTCCCTTAATGATTAGGAAATGTTGAATCTCATCATTTTCGTATACAGTGGTATCCTGAATGGAAATAGACTCTTCTGACGATACTAGGTGCCTAAACTCCTGCTTGAGGATGTCTTTGTATTGCCCGCTAAAATCGCGATTGACAATATGCATATACCGGCGTAGGTCCTCTGCTTTTTCGTGCCTTATAGCAATCCGTTCGAGTGAGGTATTGAGGTTCTCTTTGAATTCGGTGTGCTTGCGGTCGTATAATTGCAAGGTTTGAAAGGCCTGAATGATAAGTAGAGCCAGCAATGCAATGGCAACTAGGGCGACAATTAATTTAACTCTGATCTTCGGCACACAACGGTTTTGAGCGAAATTAATCCGTACGAGAACTGCACGACTTAGGCTTAACGTTTTTTAACAGGGGCAGTTATCAAAAGTAGAATTTACAACAATCCATTTTATAGAACGTTGAAACCTATTAAATCTAAAATGTAGGTTGTACTTTCGTAAATATGTCGCTTTTCATCCGGACATTCCTAGTTGTTTTTTTGTGCTGCATTTCGTTCGGAAGTGACGCGCAGATTTCTACACTAAGAAAAAAGACGCTGCCGGGAAAAATCGGAACGTATCAGTTGGATTCGTTGTCCATTTACCCGAATTCGTTTTTGATCCGCTGTGGCAACGATCCGTTTGGTTCAGAAGGTTTCAAGCTGGACCATGCTTCTGGCAAAATAACCATTCTAAAAGCGTGTACCGACTCCTTAACTGTATCTTACCGTGTGCTGCCTATGAACCTGGGAAAGTCTTATTTCAAAAGGGATACAACACTTCTTTATTCGCAAGATAAAGGTGAACGGGATCAGTTTCTTGTCACGAATAACTACTCCATTGCTGATGCTTTTGGCGGATCATCCCTCACCAAAAAAGGAAGTATCTCTCGGGGCGTGACATTCGGAAACAACCAAGATTTTGGTGTGAATTCATCCCTCAACTTGGAGTTAGCGGGTGATGTGACGAACAACTTAAAACTCGTCGCTTCGGTTTCAGATGACAACCTGCCCATTCAACCAAATGGTAACACAAACAAATTACAAGAATTTGATCAGGTATTCATTAAGTTGTATAACCAGCGTTTCGCGCTGACTGCAGGTGATTTTTGGTTATACAAACCGAAAGGTTACTTTTTAACGTATCGAAAACGTGCGCAAGGATTAAGTGTCAATTACCAATGGAATGAAGACTCAACAAAATTGTGGCAAACACAAGTCAGCGGGGCACTTTCGAAAGGTAAATTCGCCCGCCAGATTATTCAGGGAGCGGAAGGAAATCAAGGTCCTTACCGTTTAATTGGAAATGAAAATGAACCCTTTATCATTGTGCTTTCAGGAACGGAGAAAGTATACATCGATGGAAAGTTGCTTGAACGGGGCCAAGAATTTGATTATATCATCAACTACAATTCATCGGAAGTGATTTTTACGGCACGTAACCTTATTACCAAAGATTCCAGAATCGTCATTGAATTTCAATACTCTGATCAAAATTATGCGCGTTCACTGGTGCAAACATCGACTACATTTACCTCAAAAAAAACGCAGTTTTGGTTCAATGTTTATTCCGAGCAAGATGCCAAAAACCAATCGTTACAGCAAGAGTTGACCACCCAACAAAAAAATACACTAGCTGGTATTGGCGACTCCCTTCAATTGGCTCAGATCAACAGTATTGATTCAATTGGATTTTTAGAAAACCAAAACCTATACAAAATGATCGACTCGCTCGGATTTGATTCGGTATTGGTTTACAGTGTGGTGCCTGATTCAGCTGTTTATCGGGCTGTATTTACTTTCGTGGGAGATGGAAAAGGTGATTATATCCTCAGCAACTTCAACGCCTTGGGGAAAGTATTCAAGTGGGTGGCTCCCATAGCTGGTGTTAAACAAGGAAATTACATTCCATCACGATTGATTATTACACCAAAAAAGAAACAATTTGTCAACTCGGGAGTCTCGATTCAACTGACACCTAAACTGCGGTTAGAAACCGATCTGGCCTATTCAAAAAATGACCTCAATACCTTTTCTACTATTGATTCAAAAGATGACGATAGCTATGCCGCACGTGCTCGATTAATTGGCGAGATCCCCTTATCCCGAGACACCATTACAAAATGGCTGCTCGAATCTAAGGCTGAAGTTGAGTTTCTTGATCGGTTCTTCAGTCCAATCGAACAATACCGTGCAGTGGAATTCGATCGCGACTGGAACACCAGAAACAAGGGGTATTTGGGAAATCAGCTGGCTACGACATTGGGAACCAATTTTAAGCACAAAAAGTTTGGGAATTTAAATGTGGAGGGACAGCAATTTAGTATCGGCAATGATTACTTGGGGATTCGCGCCGCCACAAATGGAAAATGGAACCAACGGGGATTTCAAGCGCAATGGGATGGTAGCTACCTGTCTTCTTCAGCTGAAAATTCCAATCAGTTCATACGTCACCGTGCATCCATTTCCCAACAAATCAAGTGGCTGAAAATCGGATACATCGACGACCATGAATTGAACCGGTTTAACTTATCGACAGGAGAATTAAATCAAACGAGTTATCAATTCTATGACGGACAAGTGTACCTGGCTAACGCTGATTCCATGAAGTGGAACTATAAGATTTTCTACCGCGAGCGGTATGATCGGAGAAGTTCAGGCAATTCATTAATTCCTGTAGCAAAAGCAACATCAGCAGGTGCAGAAGTTGTGCTTTCGCATTGGAAAGATCAGAAATTGACGGTGATGGGAAGTTACCGAGAATTGCGTATTTCAGACTCTACACTAATTGATCAGGCACCTGAGAATACCATTCTCGGCAGAATCGATTACGAATTTCGGGCGCTGAAAGGTCTGATTACTTGGAATACGTTCTATGAAATTGGTTCGGGCTTGGAACTCAAACGCGAGTTCATTTACATTCAAGTAAATGCAGGACAGGGTGTCTATGCGTGGATCGATTATAACAATGATGGTGTGAAAGATTTGAACGAGTTTGAAATTGCACAATTTGCGGATCAAGCCAGTTACATTCGTGTATTTACACCGAGCAATGAATACACGAAAACGTTTTCAAATGAGTTGAATCAGTCCGTTTACATTCGACCGGAACGGATATGGTCGAACAAAAAAGGAATACGGAAATTCATCGCCCGGTTTTCTGATCAAGCGCGTATCCGAATCAATCGCAAGACGAATTTATTTGACAGTTTTCAAACCTTTAATCCTTTCTTCACTGAAATTCGCGACAGCAATTTAATTTCAACCAATTCGACCATTCGCAATACGGTGTTTTTCAATCGAACATCCAGCGTATTTGGAGCAGAATACACCTATCAGAATGTTTCAAGCAAAACGCTCCTTGCCTCTGGGTTTGATTCCCGTTCAAATGAATATCACGAACTTTCATTGCGTGCGAATTTGATGAAGCAATTTACAATTGAGTCTAAAGGTCAGATAGGAACAAAAGCAGCCGAAGCGGATTATACCACTGGTAGGAATTACAATTTGACTTATTACTTTATCCAGCCTTCCTTTATTTACCAACCGTCAACGACGTTTAGAATTTCATTGGACGCCCGATACGCGAATAAACAAAACAGCGTTGAATACGGAAATGAACGTGCTCAAATTTATGATTTAGGTAGTCAGTTAAAATGGAACCAATCGGAAAAAAGCAGTCTGCAAGCAGGAGTGAAGTGGATACAAATTGGTTATAACGGTAATGAAAATTCAGCGCTAGGTTTCGAAATGTTGGAAGCACTTAAGCCCGGAACGAACTACACTTGGAATGCCGCTTTTCAGCGTTCGATCGGAGAAAACTTACAACTTTCCATCCAGTACAATGGAAGAAAATCCGAAAACAATCGCACCATTCATGCCGGTGGAATGGAATTGCGTGCGTTGTTTTAATGGTTGTTCTGATCACTGCAAATTGTCGTAATTTTGTATAATCAAATTTAACGCGTATGAAAAATGTAGCAATTGTATTGGCTCTAGCCGTAGCAGGATTAACAGGATGCGAGAAATCATCCACACAAAAATCCGTTGACAACAGTGTTATCGAAGGAACTTGGAAAATTACGTTGTATGAAGACGACGGTGAAAACGAAACGAGTGATTACAGCGACTTAAGCTTTACATTCAAGGATGATGGAACCGTAACAGCGCAACCAAGCCTATTAACAGTTATTTACAGCGGTACTTGGTCAACAAACAAAGACAGTGATCATGTAGATTTCAATTTATTCTTTTCGCAGTATGAAGACCTTTCCGATGATTGGGAAGTGGTAAACAGCAGCGATACTAAATTGGAATTGAAAGATGTGAGTGGCGGTGATGGATCGATTGATTACCTCACGTTCGAGAAAAAATAATTAATCGCTTTGAAAGTGATAGAGGCTGTTTCGAAAGAGGCAGCCTTTTATTTTTTCCTGAAAAATATTTTAATCGGTACTCCGCAGAAATCAAATTTTTCACGCAACCTGTTTTCTAGAAAGCGTTTATAGGAATCCGGAATGTACTGCGGCAAATTACAGAAAAATGCAAAAGCCGGCGCATGTGTTGGCAATTGCTGGACATATTTGATCCGAATGTATTTACCTTTCATGGCGGGAGGAGGTGTCGCCTGAATAATGTCTAACATCACCTCATTTAATTTGGATGTAGGTATTTTTTTCGTTCGGTTCTCAAAAACCATCATTGTGGCTTCCAACGCTTTATGGATTCGTTGCTTGTTGATGGCCGAAGTAAATATGATTGGAACATCATTGAATGGGGCAAGCTGTTCGCGGATTTTTTCCTCAAAACGCAACATCGTATTTTGATCTTTTTCAACCAAATCCCATTTGTTCACTAAAACCACGACGCCTTTCGAGTTTTTTTCAATGATATAGAAAATGTGTAGATCTTGTTTTTGCAATCCTTCCTCCGCATCAATCATGAAAACGCACACATCTGCATTTTCTATCGTTCGAACAGAACGCAAGACAGAATAGTATTCGATGTCTTCTGTAACTTTCGCTTTCTTTCGGATTCCTGCCGTATCAATCAACAGGAAGTCAAACCCAAATGCCTTATAGCGGGTATTGATTGCATCTCGCGTAGTTCCGGATATATTGGTCACAATATTTCGTTCCTCACCAGTAAGTGCGTTGACAAGTGATGATTTTCCGACGTTCGGTCGACCGACGATGGCTATTCTGGGTAGGTCATCTTTTTCATTCACCGATTCGTCTTCTTTATCGAAGTATTTCACCACCTCATCCAAGATCTCTCCAGTACCGGAGCCATTGGTTGCAGAAAGATCATATACGTCACCTAAACCAAATTCGTAAAATTCAGCAGAAAGTCCGATCCGGTCATTGTTGTCTACTTTATTTGCGACGATCAATACCGGTTTTTTGCTTTTTCGCAATAAGGCAGCCACGGTTTCATCCAAATCAACAATACCTGTCGTTACATCCACCATAAACAAAATAACCGTTGCTTCTTGGATGGCAATTTCGACTTGCTTGCGAATTTCCCCTTCAAACACATCATCAGAACCCTTGATGTAACCACCAGTATCAATAACAGAAAACGGCACACCGTTCCACTCGCCCTTCCCATAGAGTCGGTCACGTGTAACACCACTTACTTCTTTGACGATAGCATTTCTCGATTCTGTTAACCGATTAAAAAGGGTTGACTTTCCAACATTAGGTCTTCCGACGATTGCTACAATATTGCTCATATTATCTTTAACTAACGGGGTTTAGCTTTACGCAAAAAGCTCTATGCTCTATATAATTAATACCCGTATTTTTTTAATTTTTGATCAGTGGATCGCCAGTCTTTATCAACCTTAACATACGTTTCAAGGAACACGCGCTGATCAATGAATTTCTCAATCTCCAGGCGTGATTCTTTCCCAATTCGCTTGAGCATTTCACCACCTTTACCGATGATAATCCCACGTTGTGAATCGCGTTCTACAATAATAAGCGCTCGTATTCTCGTAAGGCCAATTTCTTCGATGTACTCTTCAATTTCAACCTGGCAACTATACGGAACCTCCTTTTCACAGTGCAAAAAGATCTTCTCGCGAATGATTTCAGAAACGAAAAAGCGCATCGGTCGATCTGAAAGTTCTTCTTTATCGTAATAAGGTGGACTTTCTGGAACGAGTTCAACGATTCGATTCCAAACAGATTCAATATTAAAATCGTGCAGCGCCGAAACGGGATACCATTCAGCATTCGGAAGTTTCTCTTTCCAAAAGGCCAACCGCTCAGTTACTCTTTCCTGATCGCTTAAATCAATTTTATTGATTAATCCTATTACAGGGACTTTTAGGCGCGTAATTTTCTCTAACGTTTCGGAGTGATTCATGTCGTTCTCCTTGGTGTCTGTGATGAAGATGAGTACGTCAGCATCTTTCAAGGAAGTGTTGACATATTCCATCATGGTTTCATGCAACTTATACGCTGCATTTACCACACCTGGAGTATCTGAAAAAACGATTTGGTAATCTTCATCGTTGACAATACCAAGAATTCGATGGCGTGTAGTTTGAGCTTTGGATGTGACAATAGAAAGTTTTTCGCCTACGAGACGGTTCATCAATGTAGATTTACCCACATTTGGACTTCCAACAATATTAACAAAACCTGATTTGTGCGCCATTACTAAGATTCGGGTGCAAAGAAACGAAAAATAAAGGGCAATGGCAAACAGGACAAGAGTGGGTCAGAACTTAAATCAGACCCTTACAGCTCAATTTCTCCTAGGAACTTAAACTCAACCCGTCGATTCTTTGCCCTTCCTTCAGGAGTGGTATTTGATTCTAATGGACGCTCAAAACCGTACGATTCAACTAATATTCTTCCAGATTCTACTCCTTGAGTTACTAAATACGATTTTACCGCCTCAGCCCTCTTCTTAGAAAGCGTTGTGTTGTATGCAGCGGCACCTACATTATCGGTATGACCTATTACAACCATGTAGACATCCTTACGCTCATTAAGTTTCGCAGCGACATCGTTCAGGTAATTCTTTTGATCTTCTGTCACTGCATAACTGTCAAACTGGAAAGCAATGTTCTCCATTTTGAATTTCTTTTTTTCTACAGGTGGCGGTGGTGGAATGTCAACAATAACAGGTGGTTTTGGTGTTTCAATTCGAAACTTGAAGACATCGTCGTGTTGTCCATTACTGGCTCGATTAGATGAGAAGTAACCAATCGTATCATTCATCATGAAGATACTTATATCATCGTAAGCCGAATTGTAAGGTTCACCAAGCGAAACACTTCCTGCGTCAGTTAATTTGTAAAGATCGTATCCGCCTTTTCCGGGTTGATTGGATGTATAAAACAATGTTCCGTTGTAGATCATAGGAAAAACTTCGGCTGAATCGGTGTTAACCCCTGGGATTGACACTGGCCTTCCCCAGTTTTTACCGTCGTAATCACTGTAATAAAGGTCATAATTCTTCCCGCCTTTTTCGAAATTCGAAGCAAAATAAAGCCGTTTTGATTGACTGTCGAAATACGGATGCGTGACATTATAGGCATCATTGTTTAGCGGATAAGCCAACGGTTGAATCCATTTCCCTTCTTCCTTGATGGAATAGAAAATACCTAGTTTATTCTTTTTTGAACTCGAATTATTGGTGAAAAAGAAAAGTTGTCCGTCGTCGCTCATACTGACAGGACCATCGTTCAAGGTTGAATTAATGGTGACAATCTGGTCATACTTCTTATTCATAAGTTGCATGTCCTTCCTTGTGCAATTGTCTACTTCAACAAGGTCCGTAAACGGTCGCATGGTAATTTCATCCATTGGAACTTTTCCTTGTTGATCAAGAAAGGCATCCGTAACCATTACCAATTGATTCCCCACTAAACGCAGTCCAAAATCATTTGCAGCTGTATTGAAACAGACCGTGTCTAACACCACGCGCTGCTGAGCATAACTGGTGAGCGTCATCCCCAGAAGAGCAAATACAACCACTAATCGACCCATGAAACTCATGTATAGCATAAATTTAGTTGAAGAATCGTGGGCTATCAGCAGAATTGATTTTTTTGTTGAACTTCAAGCGCAACGCTATTTCATGCGACTGGATAGACACGCTGTTCATGTTGTTAACTGGGTAGGAGTATGAATACCCAACAAACAACTTGTCTTGAATGTTAATTCCAAGAATAGCACCAACGTTTCCTTTCCATTGGTAAGTTACCCCGACATCTATTAAATTTTTAATCGTACTTACCACGTTTAAATCAATTACTGCCGGACCTCCGTAACCGAAAAGACCAAGTAAAGAAGGGCGCAATTCGAATTGTTCGTTTATTTTAAATACCCCTCCACCATATGCCAGGTATCCTCCTTTGTCATCAACAAAAGTGGACATATCCATTCGATCAAATCGCAACGAAGCCACTCTTGGTAAAGAGGCGCCAATGAAGAAGTTCTTTGAATAAGCCAAGAACCCGAATCCTGCGTTGTAAGAAAGACCGGTGCTTAAGTTTTCCATCATATCTGGATCGTTCGAAGTGTATGTTGCCAATTCCGAAGTAACAACAGAATGGTTGATGGCTGAGAGTTTCAATCCTGCCGATAACTTCCATTTTTGACCTAATTTCAGGTGGTATGCACCCATAAGATCTACATTAGTGGAATTCACTGGGCCAGTTTGATCCGCAATTACAGCAGCTCCAACACCAAAATTATCGAACACCTTAAAGTTTCCAGATATGGTGCCTGTTTGAGGTGCTCCAGGCATCCCTACCCAATATTGGGTACCCATTACAGAAACATCTGAAAAATCATTTGATCCTGCTTGAGCCGGATTTAGTACCAGTGCATTAAATCGATACTGACGGAATCCTGGCACATTTTGAGCCATTACCGCTGAACATCCGCAGATAAACAGCGCAGTTATGAATTGAACAGTACTTAATTTCATATCGTTTTATCTTTAGTAATCTATTATTGTTTTACGCGGTTGATGTAGATAAATCCCTTTTTGATTTCACCGTCCAGGGTCAACACGTAGTAATAAGTTCCGTCAGGCAAAGCTTGACCATTGTCTTTTCTTGTTCCGTCCCACGTATTGTCGTATTGATCATTCGCATAAACTGACATTCCATACCTGTTGAAAATTTCTAGTTTTCGCTCATTAAACGTGGTGATGTTCTTAATTTCAAAGAAATCGTTGATGTTGTTACCATTTGGCGTAAACGCTTCTGGCACATCTTCAACTACCTCATTATCTTGGTCATCACATGAGTCATCAATACCGTCAAAGTCAGAATCAACGCCATTTGATTGTACTGTAATACTTGCTGTACCTACTGAAACATTTCCACTATTATCAACAACAGTAACCGATACATTAATTACTCCAATATCAGCACAAGAGAAGTCAGATTGACTCAGAACAGTCGAGGCAATGCCACAATTATCAAATGTGCCCGCATCAATATCATTGAAAGAAATTTGAGCATCTCCGTTGTCATCTAACGTCACCGTGAGATCTTGAACTAGAACCGTTGGATTCACATCGTCAGTTACTGTAACTGTTTGTTGAGCTGTACTTGAATTCCCGCTAGCATCCGTTGCTGTCCAGATAACTACCGTTGAACCGACAGGGAATACAGCAGGCGCATTATTTTGTACAGTTACACCCGAACAATTGTCTGTTGCAATTGGATTACCTAAAACAACACCTGTCGCTGAACAATCTGCATTTGCGATAACTTGAAGGTTTGCTGGTGCGATGATTTCCGGATCTATGTTATCAATAACAGTAACTGACTGCGTTACTGCTGCTGAGTTTCCTGAACCATCAGTAACTGTCCATGTCACAGTTGTTGATCCCAACTCAAAGACAGATGGTGCATCGTTGGTAATTGATACAACAGCACAGTTATCGGATGTAATCGGCGAACCTAAATTCACATTGAATGCCACACATGAACTGTTTGCATCCACAGTTACGTTTGCTGGTGCGGTAATGATTGGATTTGTATTGTCAACCACTGTGACAGTTTGAGTTGATGTCGCAGTATTTCCAGCATTATCAATTATCGTCCATGTTACAAGTGTAGTTCCAATAGGGAAAGTTGATGGTGCGTCATTCGCAACATTCGCAACGCCACAGTTATCTGCAACAACAGGGAATCCTAAAACAATACCGCTGATATTACAAGAGTTACCTGCATTCACCGTAATGTTTACTGGTGCGGTAATGGTTGGATTCGTCTGGTCAACAACAGTTACAACCTGATTTGCAGTGCTTATATTACCCGCAGCATCCGTTGCTGTCCATACAACCGTTGTGTTTCCTAATTGGAAGGATGCAGGAGCGTTATTTGTAATAGTAACTGAACTACAGTTGTCACTTGCAATAGCGTTTCCTAAAACAACCCCCGTTGCCGTGCATCCATTATTAGCTACTACAGTTACTGCCGTAGGTGCTGTTATGGCTGGATTAATAACATCTATTACGGTTACAACTTGATTGGCCGTACTTGTATTTCCAGCAGCATCTGTTACTGTCCAAATTACGGTGGTTGTTCCGATAGGGAAAACAGATGGAGCATTGTTAGATACAGATGCCACCGAACAGTTATCTGCAGTTACTGGTGATCCTAGGTTCACATTAAATGCGACGCACGAACTATTGGCGTTGGCTGTTACAGCCGCAGGAGCAATTATCGTAGGATTGGTATTGTCAACTACGGAAACGGTTTGAATTGAAGTTGCCGTGTTTCCAGCATTGTCAGTAACAGTCCAAGTAATTAGGGTAGTTCCTATCGGGAAGCTGGTTGGCGCATTATTCGTAACAGATGCCACACCACAATTATCTCCAACTGAAGGATTGCCCAATGTTACGTTGGTAATAGTACATGAAGCTGAGGCACTTGCATTAATATCTGCCGGAGCAACGATCGTTGGATTTGTTTGATCAACTACAATCACTATTTGTGAAGCCGTTGTTGAATTTCCTGCAGCATCTGTTGCCGTCCATGTAACCGTTGTAGAACCAAGCGGGAAGGTTGTTGGCGCGTTATTCGTTATGGTAACTGCGCTACAGTTGTCACTTGCCGTTGCAGTTCCAAGGTTTACTCCAGTGGACGTACAAGCGTTATTTGTACCAACTGTAACCGTCGCAGGCGCTATAATTGTTGGGTTTACGACATCAATTACAGTAACTACCTGAGTTGCTGTTGCGGTATTGCCAGATGCATCTGTTACCGTCCATGTAACCGTAGTGTTACCAAGTGGGAAAACAGAAGGAGCATTATTGGTGATTAATGCTACTGTACAGTTATCCGCAGTAACTGGTGATCCAAGGTTAGCATTAAATGCAACACAAGAAGCATTGGCATTTAACGTAACCGCCGCCGGAGCAGTAATCGTTGGGTTTGTAACATCTATGACTGTTACGGTTTGGATCGCCGAAGTTGAATTTCCAGCATTGTCGATTACCGTCCAAGTGACTTGAGTAGTTCCTACTGGAAAACTTGCAGGAGCGTTATTAACAACACTCGATACACCACAGTTGTCGGATGTTACAGGATTACCTAATGAAACACCTGTTACATTACAAGATGCTGTAGCATTCAATGTTATGTTTGCAGGTGCAGTAATCGTTGGAATCGTGTTATCAAGTACAGTTATGATCTGTGACGCAGTGGAGGTATTACCAACCGCATCTGTAGCAGTCCAAGTAACAATAGTTGTACCTATTGGATAAACAGCAGGAGCGTTGTTTGTGACTGTTACTGCACTACAGTTATCCGATGTCGTTGGTGTGCCCAACGTTAACCCTGTAGCAGTACAAGATGCATTTGCAGAAACTGTAAGTGGTGCTGGTGCAGTAATAATTGGATCCGTGTTGTCCTGAACAATAACAACTTGGACCGCTGTGGATGTATTACCATTAGCATCAGTAAATGTCCAGTTTACGAAATATGTTCCCTGGTTGGAATAAACAAGAGGGTCTGAGGTCGTACCAGTAACACTACCGGTACAGTTGTCAACAACAACAGGTGCCGTAACAACAGCGTTACACTGACCAGTTACTGTTGGCAAGGAAGCTACAAACGGCCCGGTATTGTCAAGTACCGTTACCGTAAAGCTACATGTTGCTTGGTTGTTCGAAGCATCCGTTGCGGTATACGTAACGGTTGTCGTTCCAACAGGGAATGAAGAACCAGGTGCATGAGTAGAAGAAACTACAACCCCCGGACAGTTATCAGAACCTGAAGGAGCGATCCAGTTGGCCAACGCATTACAACTTGTTGGTGACGCAGCTAACGTCATATTAGCCGGACAGTTTGTTATAACCGGTAATTGATTATCAACAATTGTCACTGTAAATGTGTAGCTAGTCGTGTTTCCGCTTGGATCTGTAATCGTATACGTCTGATTGGTCACACCAACAGGGAAGAAATCTCCAGAAGTTAATCCTGAACCATCTGTTTGAGCCATTGTTGAACTACATGCATCAAAGAAGGTTGGTGCTGCGTAAGTAATTACCCTACCACAGTTACCCAAAACTGAGTTTTGAGAAATACTCGAAGGTGTGGTGTTAAAACTTGGCGCGGTGTTGTCAATCACAGTTATTGTTGATGTACAAGTAGAAGAATTGCCATTTACATCAACAACTGTTAATGTGACAGTATTCGCTCCCAAATTTGCACAACTGAAATTGGTTTGTGACAGGCTCAACGAAGCGATTCCACATGCATCAGTAGAATTGTTATTGACTTGAACAGGGGTAATTGTACCTGCACCTGTAACTGGATCCAAATTAAGCGTCACATTCTGACAAAGTGCTATTGGTGCAGTTAATTCAGAAACGATTACTAATGCTGGACAAGTACTTGAATTTCCTGAATTATCTGTCAGTGTCAGGGTAACTGGATTAACACCCACATTTGAACAAGTAAACGCAGTTTGAGAAAGTACTATTGATGCAATACTACAGTTATCTGAGGAGCCATTGTTTACTTGTGCGGCAGTAACCGATCCGGTACCTGTTACAGGATCAAGGTTAAGTGTTACGTTTTGACAAAGTGCAACTGGTGCAGTTACATCTTGAACAGTAACAAGTGCAGCACATGTACTTGAATTTCCGGAATTATCTGTCACTGTCAACGTAACTGGATTAACTCCAACATTTGAACAAGTAAACGCAGTTTGAGAAAGTGCTAAAGTTGCAATGCTACAGTTATCTGAGGAGCCATTGTTTACTTGTCCAGCAGTAACCGATCCTGCACCTGTTACAGGGTCAAGGTTAAGTGTTACGTTTTGACAATTTGCAACTGGTGCAGTTATATCTTGAACTGTAACAAGTGCAGCACATGTACTTGAATTTCCGGAATTATCTGTCACTGTCAACGTAACTGGATTAACTCCAACATTTGAACATGAGAAAGCAGTTTGAGAAAGAGCCAAGTTTGCTACACTACAGTTGTCTGAAGAGCCGTTATTTACTTGAGCTGCAGTAATCGATCCTGAACCTGTTACAGGATCAAGGTTAAGCGTAACATTCTGACAAACAGCAGCAGGTGCAGTTATATCTGAAACAATCACAAATGCTGAACACGTACTACTATTTCCTGTGTTATCTGTAACCGTTAATGTTACTGTACTTACTCCAACATTTGCACATCCAAATGACGTTTGTGAAAGTGCTAAGGAAGCAATACTGCAGTTGTCTGTTGAACCATTATCAATTTGAGATGCTGTTACAGTTGCCGAACCGGTAGCATCTAAGTTTACAAAGACGTTTTGACAAAGAACCTGTGGGGCTTGATTATCTACAACTGTGACAGTCTGAGTTGCAGAGACAGTATTTCCGCTCACATCAGTAACTGTCCAAGTTACAGTTGTTGGACCATCAGGGAAAACCGCTGGTGCATTACTTGACACTGAAGCAATTCCACAGTTGTCAGCTACGATTGGTGTTCCAAGTGCCACGCCTGTGGCAGAACACAATCCTGGATCTGCAGCTGCGGTAACATTCGCTGGAGCAGTTATTGTTGGGATTTGGTTATCTATAACTGTAACCACTTGTGTAGCAGAAGACGTATTTCCAGAAGCATCCGAAATTGTCCATGTTACGGTTGTATTTCCAACAGGGAATGCTGCGGGCGCATTATTTACAATACTCACAACAGAACAGTTATCTGCAATTGCAGGATTGCCTAGAGATACTGCAGATGCCGTACATAGTCCAAAATCTGCGTTCGCACTTACAGCAGCAGGTGCGGTGATTGTTGGGTTTTGGTTATCGACAACAATAACCGTTTGAGTGGCAGTAGCCGTATTTCCAAAACCATCGGTTACTGTCCAAGTTACTATTGTCGTTCCAACAGGGAAGAATGATGGTGCATCATTTGTGACAGAAGCAACCAAACAGTTGTCTGAAGTTACTGGTGTTCCAATAACCACACCACTCGCGTTACAAGTTCCTGCATCAGCAACGGTGTTAATGTTAGCAGGTGCGGTAATGGTTGGATTTGTATTGTCTAAAACAGTTATGGTCATTTGATCACTCGCCGAGCACCCATTTTCAGTTACAGTGAGTGTATACGTTGTTGTAGATAATGGGGTTGCTGCAGTTGTTGCGCTAGTCGGTGAAGCAACAGTTGCGGCAGGTGTCCATGTATAAGTGAAATTACTTCCGCATGAAGAAACACTCTGTGTAGTTGTTTGGCCACCGTTGAGTGAACCCGTCAATATTGCAGAACCATTGCAAATTATAGTATAATTTACAACGTTATCATTAAAAAATCCTTGCGATTCAATGAAGAAAGAATAAGGCCCGTTGGCCGAAGATCCAATTGGAATTGTATATGTATCTCCAGTTGTAGCGGCGGAATATGAGCCTCCAGATCCGATTACTGTTGCTGCACTGTTCGTTAACGTCCAAGACACCTCATCTAAATATCCTAATGGAGGAGCAGAAATGACTACAGAAAGTGATCCAGGAACTGGAGCCGGTGCACCAGTCAAAGGCACACTTGTTCCAGGACATTGAACTGCTACATCAGCACCGGCATTCACTCCTGAAGGTGTAGGGTTTACTGTAACTGTGTATGTTGCACATGCGCTCCATTGTCCACCGCTGAAATTTCGTGCGTAATAAGTTGTTGTTGTTGTTGGAGAAACAGTTAACGTTGTTCCTGTAGCAAGTTGCCCGGTGGTATTACATCCTCCTTGGAACCAATAAACTGTACCCACAGCACCTGAAGCCGTTAGGTCAACTGTTGTTCCTTGATTCGAACAAATGGTTGTTGCTGTTCCTGTTACTGTTGGGGCAGGAGGAACACAGATCCAAGTAAGTTGAAATCCGCTTGCTGTTATGCTTCCATCAGAAGTAAACCGAACGGTTAATGACCCGCCAGAAGAGGTGAGTGTGGGTACGGCGGTTATACCGGAGCCCGTCCAAAGTATTGTTCCACCAAGACCAACTCCATCGTATACAGTTAAGAAATCGAAACCACTTTCTGAATTGAGGTTACCACTAATTTGAATAGCGCTTCCAGGGGTTGAAGACGTTATTACAGTGTACCCATTTGCAAAGTTCGCATAGCCACCAATCGATCCGCCATGATCATACAAAATACCAGAACATTGATTTACTGTTGTATTTCCACTAAACGGAACGTTGAAACACGTAACACCATTTATGCTCACAGCGTTGGATGCGCTCGTCAATGTGCTGTTTACACACGTCGTAACCAACCGATAGAATGTTGTGCCAGCAGCACCTGTAACCAAATAAGAGGTGGCAGTTGCACCGCCTATATTCGTCCATGGACCAGTTGCCGACGGACCACTTTGCCATTGGTATGTAATTCCAGATCCAGCAGAAAAACCTGTTGAAGAAAGGGTCGTACTTTCGCCCACACAAACAGATGAATTAGCTACAGATGCAGTTGGTGTATTTGGTGTACCTGTGCAAGCAGGAGGACAGGCAACACCTGAATTTAACGTTGCGCCTATTGTTGCTCCTCCGGCTCCAACACTGTAGACATTCGTTCCGTTAATGGTCAAACTGACACCGACTTCAGTAGGATATAAACCAGCGCCATTATAAAACAATGAATATGTCGAGTTCGCTGGTAAACAAAAATTAATAGTTTGACTTACGCCAGTTGTAAACGTTGACCCAAATGTTTGAAAAGGAGAACCGTTGACATTGAGCGTCATTGTGGCGCCGTTCCAACCATCACCGTATGAATCTGTCATAGTAATCGACCCTAAACAGGAATTTACAGTGTACGAAACAACAGATGAAGTATTGGACAAGCCGCTATTGGTACATGTTGTAACTAATTGATAGAAGGTATTAGCCGATGCGCTGGTTGTTAAAGAAGTGGCTGTTGCACCACCAATATTTGTCCACGGACCAGTAGCAGATGGTGCGCTTTGCCATTGGTAGGTAATTCCAGAACCTGAAGTAACACCTGAGGCATTTAATGTAAATGATGAACCAGCACATCCTGAAGCCGAAGTTATAGAAGCAGAACCAGCGTTTGGTGTTCCCGTACAAGCTGTCGAGGCTGCCCATGCAAAACGAATATTTGGTCGAGTTGTAGTTGATGTAGCTGTTGTTAACGTATTGCCACAAACACCAGTTGCATCAGCACGTCTGTATCTGGATTTAATACTTGCCCCAGCGAGAGTGGTCGTCCATTGTGTCTGCGCGTTAGTTGTAAAGTTGGTGTTATTGAAACAGGATTGAATAACAAGGTTACTCGTTCCGTTCCATACAAAAGGTGTTAAATTATGTTGATTCCAACCAAGAAAAGGATTGTAATTAACCGCAGTACTTGAAGATACTTGGCCAGTAGTCACATAACCCGTTGCTAAAGGATCTGCTAGTACTGTGGAATAAACGATTACTTGAAATCCAACGTGATTTGTAGCACCGTTGTCACCCGTAACATTGAAACCAAGGGAAGAAATTGTAGCTCCGGCTGGAATGCCAGCAGCAGTTAATTCAGCAGCAGTAACAAGAAATTGATGCCTTGCTCCCCACCAATAATTGCCATAAGGTGCTGGATAGCTAGTAGTTGTATTCGAGGTTGGACCAGTACCCACAATTGCAAATTGCGCTGAGGATACAAATGTGAGACTCATAACGAATGCAAACAGCGCAAATGCATGAATTCTTTTCAAATTAACCAGTAAATTTTTCATAATATAATAATATGATTAACAACAGTTTAGAAGGGGTAAATAAGTGAGTTATTTTTCACTATTTATATCTTGGTGAAGATTAAGGAGCAGATCAAGGTATAGCTCTCCCTGATCAAAATGAGAAGCAATTGTTTTTCGAAGATCAGCAATTATTGGCCAACCGGTTTCAGAAAGTTGAATGTCTGGACACATAGAGGACATGGTTAGACGCATTTTTTCCGTAGGATTCGATACCCCTGATTGGATGACCATTTCCTGTAGTTTGGTAATGCGACCGACTACTTGAGCCAATAAAGTTTCATTTGGCGCATTAACTGGCTGTCTTTTATCCTTTTTTATGAGCTTCTCTTGTGCACTTTGAGTGGTATTCAACTGTTCTTGAGCGGCTGCATGATAACCAGGGAAATCGACGAAAATAAGGAGTAGAAATAACCTTGGTATAACACGTTTTAGAACATCTACGTATACGTACTTCATAAGTATTTTTTTTTGCGGTGGTGAAAAACTCAAAAAATTACATCTTGAGTTGATTTTTAAAACTACTAATCAAAAAAGGGAATAGCAACAACAAATATTCAGCGAAACCTATAAAATGTTCATTTAAACCCTTAATTTGTATAACGGGTTCAATTATAACATGAAATTAACTTCTAGTTTAAGGTAGTTGTCACCCGTTTTTTTTCCAATTTCTTCTAGATTCAACTGTGTATAATACCAATTGCGGTTCTAGTTTCTTTCAAATTCATATAACTCCCGTATCTTTGCCGCTGAAATTAAAGAAGATGAGTGTTTTTGAACTTTCCGATCAGGAGCTCCAGCGAAGAGCAACACTAGCTAAGATCCGTGAGTATGGTATTGATCCATATCCTGCTGCTTTATATCCGGTAACTGATTATTCCGTAGACCTTAAACACAACTATGAAGAAGGTAAACAGGTTTGTCTGGCGGGTCGAATGATGAGCCAACGCATAATGGGTAAAGCTTCATTCGCTGAACTTCAAGACACGACTGGTCGAATTCAAGTGTACTTCAACCGTGACGAAATCTGCCCGGGCGATGATAAGTCGCTTTATAACGATGTGTTTAAGCGCTTCCTTGATCTTGGTGACTTTATTGGCATCAAAGGTGAATTATTCAAAACACAAGTTGGGGAGATTTCGGTCAATGTAAAGGAGTTCACTTTACTGAGTAAATCATTGAAGCCACTGCCACTGCCAAAAACGGATGCGGACGGCAACGTTCACGATGCATTTACAGATCCGGAGCAGCGTTACCGTCAACG
This sequence comes from Crocinitomicaceae bacterium, assembly GCA_044375095.1. Classification (GTDB taxonomy): domain Bacteria; phylum Bacteroidota; class Bacteroidia; order Flavobacteriales_D; family Crocinitomicaceae; genus M0103. The sequence continues at coordinate 10,565 of JBILNH010000004.1, read as the reverse complement.
GTACGCCGATTTAGTGGTCAATCCACATGTCAAAGACGTATTTATTAAGCGTACGAAATTATACAATGCGATGCGTCAGTATTTTAATGACGCCGGCTATATGGAAGTTGATACTCCGGTTTTACAGCCTATTCCGGGTGGCGCGTCCGCACGACCGTTTATCACGCATCACAATGCATTGGATATTCCATTGTACATGCGAATCGCGAACGAATTGTATTTAAAGCGACTGATTGTAGGTGGTTTTGATGGCGTATATGAGTTCTCCAAAAACTTCCGAAATGAAGGGATGGACCGCACGCACAATCCTGAATTTACGGCAATGGAGATATACGTTGCGTACAAGGATTACAATTGGATGATGTCGTTTACAGAGCAGTTATTGGAACATTGTGCAATAGCTGTAAATGGAACAACAGTTGCGACTTTCGGCGAACATACCATTGATTTCAAAGCCCCATATAAACGCATTACCATGCGTGATGCTATTGTACAATTCACCGGGTTCGATATCTCGGGCAAGACAGAAGAAGAACTTTTTGCCGCTGCCAAAGGAATGGGTATCGATGTCAACGAAACAATGGGTAAAGGAAAATTAATTGATGAAATTTTCGGGGAGAAATGTGAGGGCAACTTCATACAGCCGACATTCATCACTGATTATCCAAAAGAAATGTCACCATTGTGTAAAACGCATCGTGATAATCCCGAATTGACAGAGCGCTTTGAATTGATGGTTTGCGGGAAAGAAATTGCGAATGCTTACTCTGAGTTGAACGATCCGATTGATCAACGTGAGCGATTTGAAGAACAGCTGCGCTTATCTGAACGAGGTGACGACGAGGCGATGTTTATCGATCAGGATTTCTTGCGGGCATTAGAATATGGTATGCCCCCAACAAGTGGTCTCGGTATCGGAATGGATCGATTGATCATGTTCTTAACGAACAATCCTTCGATTCAAGAAGTATTGTTCTTCCCTCAAATGCGCCCGGAAGTTAAATCACAGAGGCTGGAGCTTAGTGGGAATGAAAAACTAATTTACGATATCATTCAAGCAGCAACGGAAATGGACCTTCAACAATTGAAAGATCACGTTGGTCTAAGTAACAAGCAGTGGGACGTGAGTATAAAATCACTTACAAAACAAGAATTGATTCGAGTGGTGAAAGAAAACGATGTGTTGAAAGTTCAAGTGGTGTAAGAATATAGTGGGTCATAACTCAAAGTTAAGGCTCCAGCCGCGGCTGACAAACCAGGTACTTTGGTTCAAGAAAGAGTTTAAGGTTTAAGAAAAGTTTAAGGTTCAAGAAGAGTTCAAGGTTCAAGAAAGAGTTTAAGGTAGTTTTGCTTTCATTGCCGTATAGGCAGATTTAAAATCATTGTTGCCAGTACAACCCATTGTTACCTTATTGTTGCGGTAATTTTCAATGCGGTTTCCGGGATCGGGATGCGTACTTAGAAACTCGGGTATTGAACTTCCGCCTTGTTTCGCTATTTTCTCGAAGAATCCAGCTCCACCATCGGCGTTATATTTTGTGCCACAGAGGTATTCGACAGAACATTTATCAGCCTCTATTTCATGATTTCTCGAGAACTTCAATCCGATCAGCGCACCAGAAATTTGTTTTAACGCCTGTCGATCACCTGCCAAGACATCAAGTAGAAATTGAACGCCGTATTGTGTTGTCATTTGTCGGGTTGAGTGACGCATATCCGCGTGTGCAATTTCGTGTCCAAGAACACCCGCAAGTTGATCCTCTGAATCTAAAAATTTGAGAAGGCCAGTATAGACAAAAATATAACCACCAGGCGTACAAAATGCATTGAGTGTTTTATCGTCTTGAATAATGCGTATTTGCCACTTGAAATCATTCTTGTAATCAATCTTTCCTGATTGGAGAATCGTGTTTCGAATGGAGTAGACATATTGATACACTTCTTTGTAGCGCACAGAATCCAGCAGTGGATATTCGGTTGGGTTGGATTGAATTTCCGTGGCTACTTGAGCACCTAAATCCATGTCTTGTTGAATGGAAAACAGATTTAAGCCTTTCCCTTTGTTTTGCTCATTGAGTATGCCGCATGACGACAACAACACAATTCCGCTCACTGCGACCGTAAGTTTGAACATGTTCATGCTATCCAATTGGGTATAAAAAATTAATGCTAAATGTGAGTAGTGTAGCTAGAGTCCAGCCCCAAAAAACCTCAGTTGGTGTATGTTTATTTAAATACAATCTGGCTGACACTGTTAACCCCGAAATGATAAACGCAGCAATTATAACCCAGTATTGAAACTCAACTTGAGCAACGGCATAAGCGAGTAAAAATCCGGTTAAAATTCCAGCTCCACCGGCATGAAGGCTTATTTTAATCCAACGATTAATGTACGTAAACGCGGCAGTTACGAAAATTCCAGATAGCGGCAAGGCGTAAACGTATTTGGGTAAGATGTTGTTAGCCGCTTTCCAAATGAATAAAAAATACAGCACTAAGCAGAACGTCAGCATGATAAACATTGGAATGTTGCGTTCACGTTGATTTTCCATATCAATTGTCGTAATAATATTGAATCTTCGAAGTATGACAATTGCAACAGCTGGGGCGAGCAATCCAAAGACAAAAAACATATAGATCACAGCGTATTTTGCTTCACCAGGAAGAAAAAAAAGTGAATCGTCGTTGAATAAGTAATCTTGATTGGATGGAATGTACATAGCCATCATCAAAGCATAAATCGGCATGAACAGTGGAAGAAAAACCCAAGAAAGTAGGTGAGCAACTTGTTTCATAGTTCTTTACGTAAACGTGCGACAGGAATGTTGAGCTGCTCGCGGTATTTAGCAACAGTACGGCGTGCAATGTTGTAGCCTTTTTGTTGGAGTAGATCCATTAGTTTTTCATCAGTAAGTGGTTTGCGTTTCTCCTCCGCTTCGATGGCTTCGGATAAGATTTTCTTCACTTCACGAGTTGAAACTTCTTCACCTGAGTCTGTTGAGAGGGATTCAGAAAAGAAATACTTAAGTGAAAAAATTCCATACCCCGTTTGGACGTATTTACTGTTCGCAACTCTGGAAACGGTGGATATATCTAGTCCAACAATTTCAGCAATATCCTTTAAGATCATCGGTCGCAATCGTGTTTCATCACCCGAAAGGAAGTACTCTTTCTGATAATGCATGATCGCATCCATAGTCATCAATAATGTGTTTTGACGTTGTTTTATGGCGTCAATGAACCATTTAGCACTATCTAATTTTTGTTTTACAAAGATTAAGGCATCTTTGTCAGCGCGAGATGTTTTCGCACCTTCGGCATAGGTTCTGAGCATTTGCTCGTACGTGCGGCTGACTTTCAATTCAGGGGCGTTTCTTCCGTTAAGCACCAGGTCGAGGTGGCCTTCAAACTCGGTTATCATGAAGTCGGGAATGATTTGATGGTGCGTTTTTGATGTTTCGCGCATGGACCCTCCTGGCTTTGGATTGAGTCGCAGAATTTCATCAATTGCGTCCTTCAGGTCTTCATCTTCAATTTCAAGTTTGGATGCAATTCGTTCATAATGTTTCTTCGTGAACTCTTCGAAGTATTTCTCTAATATTACTTTAGCGGTATACTTGGTGATGTCTCCGTCCTGTTTCCGATTGATTTGTAAAAGCAAACATTCCTGCAAATCCCTTGCTCCTATACCAGCTGGATCAAGTTCTTGAATGACCGCTAAAATCTCTTCCACCTCTGATTCTTGAACGATAATGTTTTGGGAAAAAGCCAAATCGTCCACGAGTGCTTCGATGTCTCTTTTTAGGTACCCTGATTCGTCAAGGTTTCCAATGATTACTTCAGCTATCAGGAATTGAGTATCTGATAAATAAAGCAAGTGAAGTTGTTCGACGAGTTTTTCTTGAAACGATTGTTCACCAGAAAGTGGTACTACGCGTTCTTCATCGTCTTTGCTCGTGTTATTTGCTTTCGTCTTGTAATCCGAACCTTCCTCATCTATGTACTCAGAAATGTCAAATTCAGGTTCGTCGTCGTAGTCATCATCGTATTCCTCCTCCTGATTGTAATCCTCATCCAGTTCATCTGCACCTTCTTCAAGCGCTGGATTTTCCTCAATCTCCTGTTTGATGCGTTGATCCAATTCCATGGTAGGCACCTGCAACAGCTTCATCAATTGAATTTGCTGCGGCGACAGACGCTGTTCAAGCTTTTGAGCCAGGTACTGTTTTAGAGCCATGGAGTTAAATAGTTAATTTTCACAAGTCAGCTTAAACCCAATATTAACAAGGGGTTCTCACGATAAAAATAACGATATTCATGAAATACTACCAATCAATTGTAATGATTAATTGACTGTATTTTTACTATTTCATAGAAAAGGCCTAAATTCAGGCTAAACCTTTATTTAAAGTATGAATAAGGACTAAAACTCTGCGTTCTGTGGTGTTCTCGGAAAAGGGATAACGTCTCGAATATTCGTCATACCCGTCACAAACATCACCATTCGTTCGAATCCTAATCCGAAACCTGCATGCGGAACGGTACCGAATTTGCGCGTGTCTAAATACCACCACAAGTCTTCTTCCGGAATATGGAAAGCCGCGCACTTTTCTTTTAAGACGTCTAGGCGTTCTTCTCGCTGCGATCCTCCAACCATTTCTCCGATTCCAGGGAACAAAATGTCCATTGCTGCTACAGTTTCTTTTCCGGGTTCAGCATTATCGTTACGACGCATATAGAATGCCTTGAACGAAGCAGGATAATCTGTGATGATTACTGGACGTTTATACTCCTTTTCCACTAAGTAGCGTTCATGTTCACTTTGTAGGTCAGTACCCCATTCCACTTCGTATTGAAATTTCTTCTTCTTGTAATGGTTGGAGTTTCGGAGTACCTCAATGGCTTTTGTATACGTGATGCGTTCGAATGGATTTTCGGTTATGAACATCAGACGATCAATTAAACCAAGTTCATTGCGTTCGTGTTGTGGTTTGGTTTGTTGTTCAGCCGCATCGCGTTCATGAAGGAATTGCAAATCATCCGGACAGTTATCCCTCACGTATTGGCAAATGTACTTTAGCATGTCCTCTGCCAAATCCATGTTATCGTGAATATCGTTGAACGCCACTTCCGGTTCGATCATCCAGAATTCTGCAAGGTGTCTTGAGGTGTTTGAATTTTCAGCACGGAATGTTGGTCCGAATGTGTACACCTGTCCTAAAGCCAATGCGGCTAATTCAGCTTCTAATTGTCCAGAGACCGTTAAGTTGACTTGTTTACCGAAAAAATCTTCTTTATAGTTGATCGACCCATCTTCATTTAACGGTGGGTTTTTGGGATCGAGTGTTGAAACGCGAAACATTTCACCAGCACCTTCCGCATCAGAACCCGTAATGATAGGCGTATGGATGTAATAAAATCCGCGGTCGTTAAAGAACTTGTGAATAGCGAAAGAGACCGCATGTCGAATTCTAAATACTGCGCCAAACGTATTGGTTCGAAAACGCAGGTGAGCTTGTTCGCGAAGAAATTCTAGGCTGTGTTTTTTTGGTTGCATGACGGTGCGTTGTACGTCGTCAGGATTTGCTTCACCGAGGATTTCAAGTGATTCTACTTGCAACTCAACCGCTTGACCAGCACCTTGTGAAGCAACTAGTTCACCTTGGACACAAATAGCCGCCGCGGTAGTCACTTTCTTCAAGGTGGCTTCATCCATTTGTTCAAAATCGACAACTGCTTGTAGCGTTTTAATTGTCGAGCCGTCGCTCAGTTGAATAAAGCGGTTGCTTCGGAAGGCGCGCACCCATCCTTTTACTTCAACTTTTTCGCCTATGGCAGGATCGTTTAAAATCTGTGCTATTTTGAATCTTTTCATGGTTCCCAATGTTCGAACGCAAAAGTAGTAAGAAAGCGTTAAATTATTAATCCCCGTCAGCGGGATTCAGTGAAACGAATGGTTTTATTGATTATCAATTCCCACTGGTCACTTATTTTTTGCAATTCATAGTGATCTTTCTTTTCGATGTACAGGTAGCGATTTTCTTCTACGGCTTCCAAAATCGGTGACTTTCCATCTACAAATACTTCACAAGTTGATTTATCGGCTGAAAAAAGGACGCCAACTTGCTGGACATAAGTTGATCCTTCATTGGTCATAGGTCTCATGAGCTGTAAATCCAATTCAAAAGGTCGGATGCAATCTTGTATCAGGTCAGACCACACATAGCCTGCTGATGGAATACAATCGTGTTCGTCACGGTCACCACCAGTTATTTGGGGTTGAATCGGTTGCACTGAACATCCTAAAACAACAATGCCTGCCCCGAGGAGCAAGCATTGTCTTATTTGTTTCTTGATTGTCATAAATCAAATTTACATTTTCATAATGACAAACTCAGTGCGTCTGTTTTTTTGGTGTTCTTCTTCGGGGCAAGTTGACTTCACGGTTCCCTCGCATGGACAATCTACTATAAGTTTAGACTCACCGTATCCTTTTCCATAAATGCGTTCTGGATTCGTAATGCGCGATTTGATGTATGCTGCCGATGCTTTTGCACGGTTATCGGATAATTTTTCGTTGTAAGCTATACTTGCGCGACAGTCGGTATGCGATCCTAATTCAATTACCATTGTCGGATACTCATTCATAACTTTCACGATTTTTTCCAGTTCAATGGCTGCATCTTTTCGTAAATAGCTTGATCCTTTTCACTTTTGAAAAAGGCTATCCTTCCTAATGTACCGTAACATGAAGCAACAGAGAAGAACTCTTTTGCGCCTTCCTCATCCTTGATTGTTTCTTTTAATAATTTTTCAGCTTTATCAAATTCCCCTTCAACAGCTAATTGATTGGCCTGGTGTGTTTGATAGTAAAATTTGAGTTGAATGTCGCCTTTCTCTATTTCTGCTTCGACTGTTTTTTTTAATGAGGTATACAAAATCGTATCACGCAAGGTATTTGCTGCTTCCAGTTTTGACATTAATGCTGCAGCATTGTTCTTTTCCTCTACCACATCTGTTGTTGGTTCACAAGACACAATGATTAGTGATAGAAATGCGCTGAAAACCAATCTAAAATGAATACTCAATACGCTCATAATGTGTGGTAAATAAATTACTTATTGTTCCAATTTGTCATCGTTTGTGAAAGACCAATTGTTACAAATCCCTTCACGAATTCCGAGGCTATTTGGATGCGTTCTTCCAACAAATTAATTTCTTCTTCCGACCATTTTCCCAACACATAGTTGGCTTGTTGACCTTTATGAAAATCATTACCCACACCAAATCGAAGTCGTACATACTCCTGAGATTGCAATACATGTTGAATGTCTTTTAACCCATTATGTCCGCCGTCACTCCCCTTCCCTTTCATTCTCAATTTTCCAAAAGGCAAAGCAATGTCGTCTGTAATCACAAGCAGTTGATCTCGATTGATTTTTTCAGCTTGCATCCAATAATTTACCGCTTTTCCAGAAAGATTCATGTAAGTAGTTGGCTTAATCAGAATCAAGGTCTTCCCTTTAAATTTGACCTCAGCTCGATCTGCTAAACGTCCGGTTGAAAATGAACCCCTAAGTTCTTTTGCAAGGAACTCAAGGACTTTAAACCCAATATTGTGACGTGTTTCTGCGTATTCAACACCCGGATTACCAAGACCAACAATCAAGAATTTCATGTAGGTAAAGATAGGGATTGATCACTTATTCCACTCATATCATATCAAAGGCAGATACAAATTGTGGTTTTATTACTTTCGGTTGCTCCGGTTTTGAGGTGCGTTGAACAACCGCTACAGGCGTTACACCAAGAACTGTATGCAAAATTCCCCAATTCATTCTCGGCTGAACAGCTGAATAAAGAGGGTCGTTTTGATCAATCCACCATAACAACACATTCACTGATTCCTTTTCTAAAAGCGCCTCAAAAAGCTCATTTAGTAATTCGTGCGAATTATCCTTCACATATAACACATCGGGAACGAGAAAAGTGAGTTTATTGGGATTAATCAATCGCCTGATGAACGGTGTAAATGGTAGTATTGATTTCAATGCTGCGCCAAAACGACCGGGAAGACGCTCGATTTTCCAATTAACCGCCGTGGATTTAACCAACACTAACAATTCGCCACTTTCTGAAATTAACCCGTAAAATGGCGGTTTAGAAATGTGTGCAGCACAAAAATAGCGATGTGATTCCCGTTTTTTTCCACTAATTTCAGCAATAAGGTCTGCATCGGTGACTTCCATAAATCGCTTACTTTTTTTTGGGGTTAAGCGACTAAACGATTGGGTAGCCAGGGATCCAATTACCTGAAATCCAAAATGTTCACTCATCCACTTGCTTCGTTCATTGCGCGGATCGATGTACGCATACATAGAGTTTACCTTTCCATGGCCACTATTTCCAGTAAATGCATCATCAAAAAAACGCTGTAACGCTTGTTTAATAAACGATTGAGAACGATCATTCGACTTTGTATTTCCGCCAGCCTGCAAAAACGATCGAAAGGCAAAATACCGAATGTACCAGTCTTCCCCTCTTCGACAAAACGTAAGGTTTCCCCAAACGCGGTTGTTGCGTTCTATGGTTAAAAACAACGGATGATCCGCTTCGTAAATGCGGTGTGCCGTATCTAAATGCTGATAACGCGACCCATTAGTACCGAGAACCGTTTCTGTAAGAAGATCAATTATGCGTTCATTCGGCTCGGTGTACGTATGAATCATTTCATTTTAGTTACAGGGCGCTGTTCACAATTGTGAATACGTCGTCTGGTGTAATGACTTGTCGCTCTCCCATTGCCGTCCAGCCACGTTCAATGAAGCGCTCTTTTATGATAGTTGCTGCTTCCTCACCATTTTCTGTGTATTTCGAAATACGGGTTGGAATCCCCAATTGATGGAAAAAGGCTTCTGTTTCCTCAATGGCTTTTCGTGCGATTTCATCATCAGAACCTGATAATTCCCATACGCGTTTTCCGTATTGAATCAACTTTGCTTTTTTGTTTTCAAACTGGTTTTCGTATAGTCGAGGAGCAATAATCGCCAACGTTCTGGCGTGATCGATTCCGTAAAGCGCCGTCAATTCATGACCGATCATGTGCGTCGTCCAATCTGTTGGCACACCACAACGTAAAAAGCCAAGTAAGGCATGTGTTGCCGACCACATCAAGTTGGCAGCCAATTCATAGTTCGATGGATCTTTCAACACCAACGGACCTACTTCTTTCAGCGTAAGTAAAATGGCTTCTGCTTGACGTTCCTGTAATTTATTTCCGGTCGGTACTGTAATGTACTGTTCTAACGTATGCATAAATGCGTCCACCACGCCATTTGCGAGTTGACGTTGCGGCAAGGTTGCTACAACAGTTGGATCACAAAAGGCAAATCTTGGAAAAAAGAGCGGTCCACCCATCGCACGTTTTTGCTTCCATTCAGAACGACTGATCACAGCACCTGAATTGGCTTCTGATCCTGTTGCCGGGAGGGTAAGTATGGCACCAAAAGGAACGGCATCTTCGAAAAGGCATCCGTCTTTTTTCTCGAGGACATCCCAAGGATCTCCAGCGTATTTTATAGCGCCCGTCATGAATTTAACCCCGTCAATGACAGATCCACCTCCAACAGCAAGAATACAGTCTAGCTGTTCTTCTTTAAATAAATCGACACCTTTCATTAAGGTTTGGAATTCCGGATTGGGTTCAATTCCGCTAAACTTAACGACATGAAAACTTGACAAAACCGATAAAATCGCATCCAAGATCCCATTTTTGTGAATACTTCCTCCTCCGTAGGCTAACATTATGCGCTTGTTTGGCGCAATTCCGTCCAATAACTCAGGTAATCTACCCAATTGATCCTTCCCAAAAACGATTCGAGTTGGCGTGATAATTTCAAAATTCAACATGGTACAAATTTACCCAATTCAACGCGCTATTTTTGCTAAAAGTGCGGGAATTTTTACTACTTTCGTTGCCCATTTCAACCCAACGATTGAATACGTTGGAAACGAGTACACAGAGAGGTGTCCGAGTGGTTGAAGGAGCTACCCTGGAAAGGTAGTATACGGGTAACTGTATCGAGGGTTCGAATCCCTTCCTCTCTGCACTTAAGGTCTTACGAAGTAAGGCCTTTTTTTGTGCCCTAAAGGGGTGAGAACCCTCGGGTTCGAGCCGGAGCGAAGCGGAGACAAGCGAAGCTAATCCCTTCCTCTCTGCAAAACGATCCCGAGCTTAAAACACTTGGGATTTTTTATGCTCAAACTGAAAGTTTACTTTCAAGTGAAGTGCAGAAAAATACCAACTGAGTGAGGAACGAGCGACGGATAGTGTTTTAAGCTACCCCACAAACGGGATCATGAAGTAATCCCTTCCTCTCTTTCAACCGATCCCGAGCTTAAAACACTTGGGATTTTTTATGCTCAAACTGAAAGTTTACTTTCAAGTGAAGTGCAGAAAAATACCAACTGAGTGAGGAACGAGCGACGGATAGTGTTTTAAGCCTCCCCACAAACGGGATCATGGAATACTCCCTTCCTCTCTTTCAACCAATCCAGAGCTTAAT
>JBILNH010000201.1:0-4111 GCA_044375095.1 Crocinitomicaceae bacterium | reverse complement strand
TGGTACTCCAACGTATAACTACAGCTGGACAGGACCAAACGGATTTACATCAACATCACAAGACCTTACGGGCCTTGCAGCAGGAACGTATAACTTAACGGTAACGGATGCCAACGGCACAACTGGTGGTTGTTTGGCTACGCTTAGCGTTACCTTGATAGAGCCATTAGCACCATTATCGGTAGCCTTAGACAACCAAACGAACATCTTGTGCTTTGGTGGAACAACGGGAGTGATAAACATTACAGCTGCAGGTGGAACTCCAACGTACAACTACAGCTGGACAGGACCAAACGGATTTACATCAACAGCAGAAGACCTTACGGGCCTTGCAGCAGGAACGTATAACTTAACAGTAACGGATGCCAATGGAACAACTGGCGGTTGTTTGGCTACGCTTAGCGTTACCTTGACAGAGCCATTAGCACCACTTATAGTAGCCTTGGACAACCAAACGAACATCTTGTGCTTTGGTGGGACAACGGGAGTGATCAATATCACAGCCGCAGGCGGTACACCAACGTATAACTACAGCTGGACAGGACCAAACGGATTTACATCAACATCACAAGACCTTACGGGCCTTGTAGCAGGTGCGTACGATTTAACTGTTACAGATGCCAACGGCACAACTGGTGGCTGTTTGGCTACGCTTAGCGTTACCTTGATAGAGCCATTAGCTCCACTTACAGTAGCTTTAGACAACCAAACGAACATCTTGTGTTTTGGCGGGACAACGGGAGTGATAAACATTACAGCAGCAGGTGGTACTCCAACGTATAACTACAGCTGGACAGGACCAAACGGATTTACATCAACATCACAAGACCTTACGGGCCTTGCAGCAGGAACGTATAACTTAACAGTAACGGATGCCAACGGAATAACAGGCGGCTGTTTGGCAGCGCTTACAGTTTCTATAACTCAACCTCAAGCTGTTTTACCTATAGCTACAGTCATTTCAAACTACAACGGAGAGGATATAAGTTGCTTTGGACTTTCTGATGGCGCAGTTAGTGTTAGTGTTTCTGGTGGAGTTCCTAACTATATATACGAGTGGTTTAATCCGGCTGGGGTTTCAATTGGATTTGGACAAACTCAAAGCGGTTTAAGTTCAGGTATATATACAGTGAAAGTGACCGATCAAAATGGATGTCAGAATCAAACGACAGTGACTGTTACGGAGCCTCCAGCATTTGTTTATACGTTGTCTGTATCTTCTGATTATAATGGAGAAGATATTTCATGTTTTGGCGCTTCAGATGGAAGTATCGATTTAGTCTTTTCTGGTGGTATACCGACTTATTCTTATACATGGACCAACAGCTCAAACAGCATAGTTAGCAGTGTGGAGGATCCAAATAGTTTACCAGTAGGAAGTTATGAAGTAGAAGTTACAGACATTAATGGATGTTCATTCGATACAATAATTACACTAAATCAACCAGATCAATTGGGAGCAATAGCCTCCGTAACATCAGACTTCAATGGTGAACAAGTAAGTTGCTACCAATCCACAGATGGGTCATTAACAGTAAATGTAATTGGAGGGATTCCAACATATTCATACAACTGGACCAACAGTTCAGGAGGACAAATAGGAACATTGGTTGATCAGAATAATGTTGGAGCCGGGAACTATACCGTTCAAATTACAGATTTAAATGGTTGTCAAATTACGGTGGGCACAACAGTTTCTGAGCCATCCCAAGTAACGTCTTCTGCACAAGTGACGTCAAATTACTTTGGACAAGCTATTAGTTGTGTAGGTGAAACCGATGGTTCTGCTGGTGCAACCGCAAGTGGAGGAGTTCCTGGATATACCTATGTGTGGAATACAGCCCCAGTTCAATCAGGCAACCAAGCAATAAACCTTGGAGAAGGGACATACGCGGTGACTGTAACAGACTTGAATGGTTGTACATCTACATCACAAGTTACATTAACAGCAAATCCATTACCAGTAATAAATATTCCACCAACAATTGATGAATGTGTATACAATTCGATATTCTTGCAGGCACCAATTGAACCAGGAGGATCAGCAGTATGGGCGTTTTCGGATGGTCAAACATTCACTGGATTTGGTCCGCACGAATACAACTTCTCAGGAAACGGATGTACAGATCTAGTATACACACTTACGAATGCTCAAGGGTGTGTTAATCAACAATTGATTGAAGATTATGCTTGTCCACTACCAAGTCCTATCGCATCGTTTACGCATGATCCAATGGAAATAAATTCATTTGATAATGGAGTGAATTTCACTAATACATCATTAGGTGCGGATAATTATTTGTGGGTATTCGGTGACGGATCGCCGAACGAAACAATCGAGAACCCTTACCACGAATATGAAGCAGCAGATGACTTTAATGAATTAAGTTATCAAATTACGTTGGTTGCGTATTCTGCAGAAGGGTGTGTGGATACAGCCATAAGCTATATTAACCTTGTACCTGCCCTCATTTATTATGTGCCGAATGCATTTACACCTGACGGGGATGACCACAATAATTTATTTAAACCGGTTTTCTCCACAGGTTACAGCGTTGATAAGTATAGTTTTATGATATTCAATCGCTGGGGCGAAGTCATTTATGAAACACAAGATATAGGCGCTGGTTGGGATGGAACGTACAAAGGTCTTCCTAGTCAGGAAGGGGTGTACACATGGAAAATTCAGTTCATCAAATCAAATAATGCCTTCAGGGAAATGGAAGTTGGTCATGTAACCTTGTTGAGGGGAGCAGGAATAGATTAGTCCTTCATACCATTCGTCATCAGACGTTAGTTGAACTCTACTTCAACAATGATTTCATTTTTTCTGTTCAATATTTTGTATGGTGGATTATATCCTAGGTAACAGAAATTACCCTTGTACTTGATGTTATTTGCCTGTAAAACGGAAGCCAATTCTTTTTTATGTGCTTCTATTTTTTCATCACTTGCCCATCCCCCAAAACGAATAGCAGCCATTACTTTTGACGCTTGCTTTTCAAAGAAAATAGCTTGATTTCTTGGTGTAGGAAGATCTTTTTGTGATTTGGAAGACGGTACCATGAATGACATTTTCACACTATCACCTAATTCCATAGCAACCGGAGAAGTCATGGCAATTTTTTCCCCAGTGGAATTCCCTCCGAAAATATAGCCGGCTAAAATTCGGAATCCATTGTTGGACGATTGCTCATAGGAAGATTGGTTCAGTAAAACACTCGAGAAAAGCGCTGATTCGTATCTTCTGATTTCAATACCATCCACCTTTTTGAGTACAGTATATTTATGTTGTTCGATTGACGACATTTTTGATGAGATAAAAGATTGTACAAGTAGAAAAAGAATTACTAGTAAAATCGTAATGGAAAATAATCGTTGCATTGGAATCAATTTACATTATAAACATGTTGCAATCCAATTGGTTCTGTCAAACACAATGTTTATTCATTTAAAATCATAGGTGTGCAACATATTCGATCTATGAAAAGTTACTTATCTACAGCTAGTGAATCTTTACAATTTCACCAAAACACACCTTTTTATACAAGTTAAGTTGTAGTCACCTACGTAGTTCTACGATTGGTTTTTACGCAGTCTCATTGAAAATAGCAGGTAAACATGAATATTTCTTTCCCACCCACTGGAATCACCCCAACTTTGTCTCAACCAAATGAAAATAAAAAATCCGTTTAAAAAATAAAATATGAAAACACTAATTAACACTTTATTTGTAGCCTTCGTTTTAGGAACAACTGCTCAAGCACAAATTCAAACCGGTCCCTTCGCTGTGACTTACAACGCACAAAATCCAATCTGTCATGACGAGAGCAACGGATTGATCGAAATATTCGTAGATGGCGGAACAGGACCATATTCATTCTTGTGGAATGATGGATCAACAGCTCAATTTAAATCACATATACCGGCAGGGATTTACGAAGTTTCTGTGACAGACATCAACAACGAAACAGTTGATTTATCTATAGAATTAACAAATCCTTTATTAATGGAAATCGGCGGTAGCATTACCAGCGTCAGTTCAACAGGCGGAAATAACGGATCGATTGACGTTACGTTACTTGGTACAGGTGGTTCATTTAGCTATGAA
>JBILNH010000081.1:0-10303 GCA_044375095.1 Crocinitomicaceae bacterium | reverse complement strand
ATTAAAAATGACTGAGCACATTAAAGTCGTTCTTGTACAAGATACGGTTGAAAAAATTGTACTTCGAGGAGGAAAGAATTTATTGAATTTCATTGACATTCAGCTAGTTGAAGGCGTCCTCGTTTTCACAAATACAAATACGTGCAATTTCTTGAGGTCATATAAGAAAAAAGTGACTGCTGAAATTCATTTCAAGAGTTTGATCAATCTTCATTTTGAAGGAACAGAACAACTTTCAAATGTTGGAAAATTGAATTTGGATTGGTTTACCTTATTGATTCGGGATGGTGCGGGTCCGGTTAACCTTACGCTAGATGCACAATTGATTGATGCGACTATTGCTCATGGCTGGGGTGATTTCACGTTGAAAGGCACTGTAAATAGAGGAGTTTTTGACATCAGAAGCAATGGGTATTGCGATACATATGGATTAAATATTCTTGATTCGTTGACTGTTGTATCAAAAACGCAAGGTCAGATAAAAGTGAACTCAGATAATGCGAAGTTGAAGGCCCAGATTGAAACCAATGGAAACATTCTATATAAAGGAACCCCAACGGCTATTGAACTGAACAGAATTGGAAACGGGCAACTGATTGATGACAATTAAATTACATGCCCCGTTTCACCTGCATTAGGATCTTAAAGGCTTTATCCACATCATCTTGTTTCACCACTATCGTAAATTCATTTGAGGTTGAAACGATTTCTACGATGTTTATTCCTTCCCAGGCGAGATGCTTGAGTATGTAGTAATACACTCCGTAAACTTCACTATTTATTATTGGAAGTTTTACCGTAACAGATGCCAAATCTTTTGAAGTCGACCTCAACCTCTCTCCTTGAAAAATTCGTTCAACAGTCGCACAATGATTCGCATTCAATATGATGGTTGTTTCAGTTACACCTTTGCTAATCGTGAAAAACCCATCGTTTTCTTCATTTATTTCTTTCAGTAATTCGGTATGTTTCGAACCAAGTGTGTCAGAATTTAAAAAGGTGTAGTCTGCTAGGTTACTTCTTACAAGAAAATCACCTAAATCACCCATGACATTTGTGATTTTGATGTTAATCTTATGGTAAAGACTCGGTGTAAGCCGTTTAATAGACATAATTATCGCACCTTCCTTCACTTCTTTTCCACTGAGTTGCTCGATTTCTGGTTTTAACTTACGCGCTAAGGCAGAAATATTAATGAGATCTTCAGTTATTGCTTCTCGCAAGAATGGGCTGCGATTGATCAGTTCTTCTGTGATTTTGCCTATTGATTGCATTGTGTGAAATTTTAAAAACGACTTACTGTTTTGTCAAAATTGTGCATTTCTGTTCAATTTCTAACAAAAACAACATGTTCATGTAATTATAATAGTCGTTTATCAATTTCTTGAAGTGCCAAATCCAATTGCTCCTCCCTTGAAAGCAGACTTGTATCAATTAAAAAAGCGTCTTCCGCTTTTATTAGTGGACTTTCAGTACGTGTACTGTCAAGTTCGTCGCGAAGGATAAGATTTGATTTTACTTCTTCTAATGAAATCGTATTATTACCCTTTTCACGCAACTCTTTAAACCGTCGTTCTGCCCGAATTTCAGGTAAAGCAGTCACGAAAAATTTAATTTCAGCGTTAGGAAATACAACCGTACCGATGTCTCTGCCGTCCATTACGATTCCACCAGATTTTCCCATTACTTGTTGTTCGTGTACCAGTTTAGCTCTAACCTGACTTATCGCAGCAATCTTTGAAACATAAGATGCCACCTCTGGTTGCCGAATTATGTGTTCAACGTTTATGTTATTCAAGTAGAGATCAGAATGTTGAGAGACAGGATTGAATTTGAAACCCAATGAAATCTCATTCAATTTGGATAATAGTTTTTGTTCGTTTACCTCTCCTTGTTGGATAATACCTTCTTGTATGGCAAATAAAGTCACTCCTCGGTACATAGCGCCACTGTCGATAAAGACATAGCCTAATTTTTGAGCCAAGGCTTTCGCTAATGTGCTTTTACCACAAGAAGAATACCCGTCAATAGCAATGGTTATCTTTTTAGTACTAAACATGACGTGAAGATAAGCGTTAACCTTTAATTAAATGATCAACCATTTGATATTTCATGAATTGTTTTATTGACTAATGTAGTGCAGAAAAACGATTATTTCCTCCACTTAGAAAGGTCTGTAGAAAGCGTTAACATCATGGAATACCCTGCTCTCGAAAAGAGTGAAAATCCATAATCGACACTGAATTTTTTGAAATACAATACAGTTCCAAAGGTAAAACCAGCCAAGCCTGGTCGACTTTCCAGTTTCATTTCTTGTCTTCTGTGGTAATCGAAGCCAACCCGAATATGAATGGTTTTCGAGATTAACAATTCTGTGCTGTACGAAAAGTGACGGGCGAGTTTTTCACCAAACCCTGCTTGTTTAACTGGAATTGTATCTCCTGTTAGTGCATCTATTGTAGGTTGTGCTAACGGATCGTTATACGTTAAGTCCCACGTGTTGAGGTTGTGTGCGAGAATAGAAAAACGAAACGGCGCATGATTTAATTTGTAAGAAGCTGCGAGTTGCAGTTCAGCGGGCAATCCTGCTTTTTCCTCTTTTGTATACCGGTCGAATTGGTAACCCACATTTTTAAAGAGCGCAGTTACCAGTAAATTTTCAGATTCATTGGTATATGTCCCTGCCAAATCAATGGCCGCACCAAAAGCATTGTAAACCTCAAGTTGCGAATAAATCAGGTGCATGTTTGCTCCGACTGAAATACGCGGATTCAATTGTTTTCCATAACCAACTGTAACAACTGATTCAAAGGGACGAAACGTACCGAGATTTTCACCATTAATATCAGTTCGTTGCATTTCACCATAATTCACAAAACGGATAGAACCACCGAATGTGCCACCCAAAGCTTGTTTGCCATATGCGACCTGACCGTAATGAATGCCGCCAGCCATTAATGCGTTACTGACACTGAATCCGTTTTGCATTTTTTGATTGAGAAGCGAAGGGTTTGCGATTCCTAGATTTATATCGTTGTCTTTGACTGAAATAAAATCGTTAGCTAAACCCATTGAACGCGCATTGTAGGATAAGTCAAGCAATGCAAACGTAGTGTTTCCGCCAATTTGGGCAAATGAAATACTGCTAAAACAGGTGAAAAGTAGAGGGATAAATCGCTTCATACGGTCTGACTAACGCAAAGAAAACATAAAAATTTCATTCAAGCTCGTTTTCCAAGTTCAATAACCTCCAAATCGTGAATTCGATCCGCTGTGATGGAAAATCGGAGCAGTGTTTTTACCGAATGAAATCCTTTTATCCCGCATGCTCCCGGATTCATCCAAAGCATTGAATACCTTGGATCCATTTTGACCAATAAAATGTGTGAATGTCCACAAATAAATAAATTCGGAGCTTCTTTTTCAAGTTCGTTGAAGGCTGGTGTAGCGTATTTTCCCGGTTTGCCACCAATGTGAGTTATCAGTACATTGACATGTTCAATGGTAAAACGATTAAATTCAGGTACTTCCCTTCTGATAACATGGTCATCTATATTGCCAAAAACAGCTCTCACGGGTTTAAATGTTTTCAGTTGATCAATCACCTCAAGACTTCCAATATCTCCCGCATGCCATATTTCATCCACCTCGGCGAAGTAGGTGAAAATTTTAGGATCGAGGTATCCGTGTGTGTCTGAAAGAAGTCCAATTCGTTTCATTTGTCAAAAGTAATCGGAATGAGAAATTTCTTTTGATAAAGTGTGGGAATTAATTTTCACTATTAGTTTCCTGAATTTCGCCTATTTTTGAATGCTATGGATGAAAAACAATTGTCTTCTTGGTTAAAAAGTCGACGTGAACGGAAACGTTCGTTGGATGTCCATAAGTTATTCGGTGACCTTTCGGCAGGTAAACGAGACGCATTGAGTCGCGGTATTACACTATTGGAAAGTACGCTGTCCGCTGATCGTAAGAATTCTTCTGAGTTAATTCAATTGTGCTTGCCGCATTCGGGCAAATCCTTTAGGATTGGGATCACAGGTGTTCCAGGTGTTGGGAAAAGCACTTTTATTGAGCGTTTCGGAATGCACTTGGTCAACCAAGGAAATAAAGTGGCTGTCTTAGCCATTGATCCTTCAAGTGCTCAAGGAGGTGGAAGTATTTTGGGGGATAAAACGCGAATGCATGAATTATCCACGCATCCAAATGTATTTATTCGCCCTTCTCCGGCAGGATCGACATTAGGCGGTGTGGCAGCAAAAACACGCGAAAGTCTCTTATTGTGCGAAGCAGCTGGATTTGATGTAATCATCATTGAAACGGTTGGTGTTGGTCAATCTGAGGTACAGGTGAATGAAATGGTTGATTTTTTCTTGCTGCTGATGCTTTCAGGTGCAGGAGATGAATTGCAAGGGATCAAACGTGGAATAATGGAAATGGCTGATGCATTAGTGATTACGAAAGCGGATGGGTCGAATAAAGAACCGGCAGAGCGTGCAGCGCGTGAATACGCAAATGCACTTCATCTTTTTCCAGAAAAACAAAGCAAATGGATTGCACCATCATTCACGTGTAGCGCGTTTGAGAATAAGTCTATTGACAAGGTTTGGGAGGTAATGCAATCCTTTTTAAACCAAACGACTATTAATGGGTGGAAAACGGTACATAGAAAACAACAGGATGTTCATTGGTTGAAAGAGGCATTGAAAGAAATGTTAGTGGCCGATTTTTTCGAAAATACGGATTGGTTAAACAAATTGATTCAGGCAGAGCAAGAAGTTGTAAATGGAAAAACAACCTCATATCAAGCAGCTCTATCCTTGTATGTTGATTTTAAAAACAAAAAATAAGATGAAATTTAAAGTGGATGGACCTTATATTGAACTCATTCAATTATTGAAGGCAGTGGGATTAGCCTCAACTGGTGGTCACGCAAAAATGATTGTCAATGAGGAAATGGTTTACCGCAACGATGAAATCGAACTTCGTAAACGAGCAAAATTAATCCCGGGAGATGTGATTAAAGTGTACGATCAAGTTATCGAGCTCGAATGATCAGAACAATTCTTGAATTTCCTTCTTTAAAAGTTCAACCGTCACCTCAGACGGCAATTGACCGATTTCTGCTACGACTTCGAATACTTTAGCCGAAAGATCCATTCCAGTTGAAGTAGCTGTCATTTGTCCACCAGCAATATTGATGATTTTTATGGTCTCCTCTTTTGAATTTTTCACCAGTTGCCAAGCTTGGGGAGAGATGAATAATTGCTGAGCAACATTGTGATCAAACTCTTCACGTATGGCTTTAAGAAATTCCGTTTGAAGGGCTTTTGCTGGTAACCCAGGATTGTGAAGGCGCATTACTAAGCTATTGGGTAAAAAATACTCTTGTCGCTGTTTTCGCAACTCAATCTGAATGTTCAATACTTCTTTTGAAGTCTCTCTTCGCAGAAAGAAAATTGCTGTTAAGAGCACTGCTCCAGCAGGAAAGATAATAAGCGCAATTTGGAGGACAACATCCATTAGATTCAATTTTTAGTTCAACAAAGATATAACTTGAATCGATATAAAAGGTCACATGAAAGTTATGAACGTTCTCTTATGACTGGACAAATTATCGTATTTTCGGACCTCATTTTAGCTTATGAATACAACCATTGTAGTCTCTATCCTAGTGCTTTACTTTGCTGTTTTATTGGCAATTGCCTTTTGGACTTCAAGAAACGCAGACTCACACGCGTTTTTTTCTGGAAGTAAGCAAAGTACGTGGTATTTAGTCGCGTTTGGAATGATCGGAACTTCGCTATCAGGTGTTACGTTCATTTCTGTTCCCGGGAGTGTCGGTGCAAACGCTTGGCATTATTACCAGCTTGTAATCGGATTTTTTATTGGGTATTTTGTGGTAGCATATGTGCTGTTGCCGCTGTACTATAAATACAACCTAACATCAATTTATCGTTATTTAGAGTACAGACTTGGATTTACCGCTTATCAGTGGGGAGCTGGGTTCTTTATCCTTTCACGGACGCTCGGAGCGACAGTCAGGTTGTATTTGGTAATCAATGTGTTGCAGTTGTTTGTGTTTGATGAGCTTGGTATTCCATTTGCCGCAAGTACAGTGTTGATTATGACCATGATCGTCTTGTATACATTGAAAGGTGGGGTAAAAACAATTGTTTGGACGGATACCTTACAAACCACCTTTATGTTGCTCGCACTTGTTGTATGTATTGTGGCAATTCAACAATCCATGGGATTAGATTGGTCACACATGTGGTCGGATTTGAACAAGAATGCCTTGACAGATGTGTGGCAAACTGATCACCTAAAAAAAGACTATTTCCTTAAACACATCATTGGTGGGGCGTTTATAACCATAACCATGACAGGGTTGGATCAAGAAATGATGCAAAAAAACATCAGCGTAAAAACCCTAAAAGACGCACAAAAGAATATGGTTATTTTCAGTTTTACGTTACTCATTGTTAATGCATTATTTTTGCTGCTTGGTGGCAATATGCACCGGATGATTTATTTCCCGGAATTGTGCGTGATCACTTGCCTCAGGGAATATTTATCATCTTTATTATTGGGTTAATTTCTGCGTTGTTCCCTTCGGTTGATGGAGCGATAACGGCTTTGACAGCTTCTTTTTGCATTGATGTGCTTGGATTTCACCGAAAAGAAGGCTTTACAGAGGAAAAACAAACGAAATGGCGACAGTGGGTTCATTTATCCTTCGCTGTCCTTTTTACCTTACTCGTATTCTTCTTTAAATGGAAAAATGATAAAAGCATAGTTGACCTTATTTTTATCATTGCAAGTTATACCTATGGACCGCTTCTCGGGCTTTTTGCTTTCGGTATTTTGACAAAGAGGAAAGTGGCAGATCGCTTGATTCCTTTCATTTGTATTTTGGCACCTGTGCTTTGTTACGTCATTGATAAATATGCTGTGAATTGGTTGGGAGGTTATCAATTTGGCAATGAAATTCTTATTTTGAACGGTGGATTAACATTCGGTATGTTATGGTTTACCAGCAAAAAAACTCTTGAAGAACATGAAACTAGCGCTGTCAGATAATGGTGCGCATTTGCGCTTCGCCCCTCTATCGTTAACGCGACCATTGGGTAATTTACGTGTCGGAATTTTAACTACTGATGAACGATGGAAGTTGTTTTTTCCAGAAGCTCAAATTGGTTACATCACCGAACCCTATTTATCAGTGAAATACCCATCACTGAAAGAAGTTGATGTATGTATCAATGCGCTGGTAATTCCAACTGATGACATCGTAAAAGCGATTCGATCATTAAACGTAAATCAATCCCTTTTCATTGGAGATACCTGTATTGCAAGAAGTGGAGATGGTTCAGGTGAACAGCTTTTTTTCCAAGGAGATGTACCTGTGATTCTAACGGAACGCTGGGATTTGTTTCTTTCAAATGGGCGTGTTATTGAATCAGATTTTCAGTTAATTACATCAGGTAGAAAACCTCAACCGATTTCTTCGACCAATACAATCATCGGAGATCCTTCAAAGGTCTTTATTGAACAAGGTGCGGTTGTTGAAGGTGCGATGTTGAATACTACTCACGGATCCATTTATATTGGTAAAGACGCTGAAGTAATGGAAGGATCGCTCATTCGAGGTCCTTTTGCGCTTTGTGAATACGCAGCGGTGAAGATGGGAGGGAAGATGTACGGTGGTACGACCATTGGTCCGTATTGTAAGGTGGGTGGCGAGGTATCCAATTCCATTTTTTATGCATATTCCAATAAAGGACACGATGGTTTCGTTGGTAATTCATTGATTGGTGAATGGTGCAATTTAGGTGCTGATACCAATACGTCAAATCTGAAGAACAATTATGGAAAAGTTTCCACCTATTCGTTTGAAGTAGAAAAAGAAATTCAGACAGGTGTTCAATTCATGGGCCTAACAATGGGAGATCATTCCAAATGTGGAATAAATACCATGTTTAATACTGCAGCTGTTGTTGGGGTTTCGGTAAATATTTTCGGATCAGGATTCCCGTCCAAATTCATTCCATCGTTCAGTTGGGGTGGAGCAGAAGGAATCGTTCCATACCGTTTCGAAAAAGCGACTGAATATGCGAATGCCATGATGCAGCGAAGAAATCAACTTCTTTCAACAGCGGAAATCGAGGTGTTGCGTCATATTCACGGATGAAACACGACATTATTACCGATTATATCGGGTGGCATACACTTTGACTTTTAGACAGCAGCTTGACATTACTCACGTGTTTAGTGGATTTCAATCTTACTCGGTTGGATTCAGGTGACACAATGTCATAATTAAGACAACAATTCTACACGATGAACGATATTTTTGAATCAGATTTATTTCGATTGACACAAATGATGGATGCAGATGCGGAATTTATCCCGTTGATTACTGCAGAGGAGGAGGAACATATGAATAAGGAAAAGTTCCCGAGCGATTTACCCATACTACCACTTCGAAATAATGTGTTGTTTCCTGGAGTTGTTATTCCGATTACTGTAGGCAGAGACAAAAGCATCAAGCTTATTCAAGATGCGAACCGAGGAAACAAAATTATCGGAGTCGTTTCTCAAAAAAATCAAGAAGAAGAGTCGCCGGAATTTAGTGACCTACATTCTGTTGGAACAGTTGCACAAATTCTTCGTTTATTGAAAATGCCGGATGGTAGTTCAACCGTTATTATTCAAGGCAAGCGTCGTTTTGAAATCGTTCATCCCACGCAGACTGAGCCTTACATGAGGGCCGAGGTACGCATGTTACAAGATGTTCATTTTGATAAGGAAAGCAAAGAGCTTGAAGTAATGTTTCAGACTATTAAAGACCTTGCGCTACAAATCATCAAAGAGAGTCCAAATATTCCTTCTGAAGCTTCTTTTGCTATTGGGAATATTGATAGTCCAACCTTTCTCGTTAATTTCATCTCTTCGAATATGAATGCTGATGTGGCGACGAAGCAAAGTATGCTAGAGGAGTTGGATTTGACGAAGCGTGTTGAAAAAGTATTGGAGCACTTGACGTTGGAAATGCAGATGCTCGAAATGCGCAATGAAATTCAATCAAAGGTTCGAAAAGACATCGATCGACAACAACGCGAATATTTCCTTCATCAGCAAATGCGCACAATTCAAGATGAATTGGGCGATAATCCACAAGAAGCGGATGTTCGGGAATTGGGTGAGCGTGCGGATAAGAAAAAATGGTCGCCAACCGTTGCCAAATTGTTTAAAAAGGAACTCGATAAATTGCAACGGATGAATCCACAAGGTGCTGAATACACCGTGCAATTGAATTACCTTGATTTGTTGCTTGACTTACCGTGGGGTGAATTTACGACGGATAATTTAGACCTCAAACGGGCGAAAAGAATCCTTGAACGCGATCATTATGGCCTTGAAAAAGTAAAAGAACGGATCCTCGAATATTTAGCCGTTTTAAAGCTAAAGGGAAATATGAAATCCCCAATACTTTGCTTTTACGGCCCTCCTGGTGTTGGTAAAACATCTCTGGGCAAATCGATTGCAGAAGCACTTGGTAGAAAATACATTCGCATGTCGCTTGGAGGACTGCACGATGAATCTGAAATTCGTGGACATCGAAAAACGTATATTGGTGCCATGCCTGGTCGAATCATGCAGAGTTTGAAAAAAGCAGAGACATCAAATCCGGTTTTTGTACTTGATGAAATCGATAAGTTAGGTCGATCGAATCATGGCGATCCATCGTCTGCTTTGTTAGAGGTACTTGATCCCGAACAAAACAGTTCATTTTACGACAATTATGTTGAAACTGAGTACGACTTATCACAAGTCATGTTTGTCGCTACAGCAAATAGCTTAGCCTCGATTCAAGGTCCGTTGCTTGATCGCATGGAAATCATTGAAGTAAACGGGTATACGATTGAAGAAAAAATTGAAATTGCCAAACGACATTTGCTGCCAAAACAATTGGAAGCACACGGAGTAGAAGCAGGACAACTTTCCATTGATAAAAAGGTGATGGAGCGCATAATTGAGGAGTATACCAATGAATCAGGCGTTCGTGGACTGGACAAAGTGATGGCTAAAATTGTTCGAAACCGAGCGAGACAACTGGCCATGAATGAGTCGTTCGATGTGGCGGTTTCTGAAGATAATTTATTTGATGTCCTTGGAGCAGGAAGGGGAAGAACAAAATACGCTACAAACGAAGTGGCAGGTGTTGTCACTGGCTTAGCTTGGACGAGTGTTGGAGGAGATATTTTGTTTATTGAGTCCTCTATTACGAGCGGAAAAG